>NC_013162.1:612500-720000 GCF_000023285.1 Capnocytophaga ochracea DSM 7271
TGGATACAGTTTATAAACAGGCTCACTCTGCCAATATTCCTTCGTTTCAATATCCATAACCGTAAGGCGTCCTTTGAAGCCCGCCCCTGTATCTACATTTGCTACTCCGTTTATAATAAGAGGTTTATCAGTCCCCAAGCGCGTCGTAGGTGTATGTCCTATATAAATTTCATTATAGAGTTTCAAACGGTTAGGATAGTACTTATCCGTTTTAGGAAGACTAACGCTACAAGCAAGTTCCCAAAGCGTTCTATCCCAATAGTACATCTGTTCGAAATGCTCGTGAGCAATCCCCCGCAAATTAGTAAATCCCGCGTGAAGAAAAAGCCTATTTTTGCTATCCAAGTAGTAATTTTCAAGCGAGTTTAAAAAATCAATATGAGCCTTTTTACGCTCTGCCGAAACATTTCGATAAGCCTTTTCAGTAGCTTTTCCTCCGTGCAAACGCCAAAGAGTATCCATCTCTTTTCCTAAAAGAAACTCACGGCAAAGCGCATCGTGATTCCCTCTGAGGAACAAACAACGCTGTTTCTTTTGGTATCCGATGAGAAAATCCATCACCTCGGGAGTCTCACTCCAACCATCAGCGTAATCACCAAGGAAAATAAGGTAGTCATCAGCTTGTATATCAGCCCTTTCAAGCACCTGCACCAAAGCGCGTAAAGCACCGTGTATATCGCCTATAACAAGAGTTCGCATAGTGTTTAATTTTGCTATTATTCGTCTGTGAAAAGTTCGGCAAAAGTAGTAATTTTTTTTCAATTATCAGACAATCTCTAATTTTCCACCTGCCCATCGCGCTATAACCTCACATCACCTCCGTCATTCGTCACCACATTCCCCCTCATTGAGGTAGCCAGCGACAGCTGGGTATGTGTAAAGGGGGAGGTTATCCCCTAGTGCCTATGGCCTAAGGCCTATCACCTCTTCCTCTTTCTTTCGCCTCGAAACCCCGTTTTTAACATTTTTTACCTTGTTATACTATGCTATTAATCAATTATTTATACACCCTTTCTATACCAATCGTCCAAGATTCGTATAAGCTTCCTATAAGCTCTCTATAAGCTACCCCCACCCAAATTACAGCTCATCTTTTACCTTTTACCTAAACCACCTCTTCCGAACTTCTCCGTTTCCTTCCGATAGCTCCGATGTGTCACTTTTAGTGGCACACACTTTGCCAAAGTTTGAAACTTTGGCAAAGTTAATTACTGGCATTTCTGGTATTATTGGCATTCCCGGTATTATTGGCATTATTGGCATTTATCTCATTTTCTAATTCTCTAATTTGCTAATTTTCTCTGCCTGTTGTGCTACGAACTTGCTAATTTGCTAATTATTCTCTATCTTTGCCCCCGTAAACTTAAAAACCCTTTTATAAAATGAAAAACAAAGATTTTGGACTCCTCGTCCTCCGCCTCACCATAGGCTTGCTTATGCTTCCTCACGGCATCAATAAATTATTACACGCCGATGCCTTTGGATATGTTCAAAGTACCTTAGTAGCCAAAGGTCTTCCCACCTTCATTGCCTATGGGGTATATCTTAGCGAAATCATCGCTCCTATAATGATTGTATTAGGCTTCCGAACCCGTTTAGCCGCTCTTATAATGGTACTCGGCGGAATTAGCACGCTCTTTTTGGCGTATGGAGGTCAAATTACCGCAGTTACGGCTCACGGTGGTTGGGCTCCTGAACTCCCTGGACTATTCCTTTTCGGTGCTTTAGCTTTGTTCTTTACCGGAAGTGGCAAACACGCCATTTCCACTCGCCACAAATGGGATTAACGAATGTTAGAACAAGTCAATCTTACCTACGAGAAAGTAGTACTTGTAGGGATTATCAATCAAACACAAACCGAAGAAAAATCTAAGGAATATTTAGACGAACTCGAATTTCTTACTTACACAGCTGGGGGTGAAGTGCTCAAACGCTTCACCCAAAAGCTTGATGTGCCTAACCCTAAGACCTTCATCGGCACCGGTAAGATGGAGGAAGTACAGCAATTTGTTGAAGAAAATGAGGTAGGTACTGTCATCTTCGACGATGAACTCACCCCTGCTCAACAGAAGAATATCGAGCGTATTCTCAAAGCAAAGATATTAGACCGCACAGGGCTCATTCTCGATATCTTTGCTCAGCGTGCACAAACCAGCTATTCGCGCACACAAGTCGAATTGGCACAATACGAATACCTCTTACCGCGCCTTACGGGATTATGGACGCACCTCGAACGTCAGCGAGGCGGTATCGGTATGCGTGGTCCTGGTGAAACCGAAATCGAAACCGACCGCCGTATCGTGCGCGACCGTATTGCCCTGCTCAAAAAGAAACTCACCGCTATCGATAAGCAAATGGCAACTCAACGCAGTAATCGCGGAGCATTAGTGCGTGTGGCGCTCATCGGCTATACCAACGTAGGCAAATCTACCCTAATGAACGTAATAAGCAAAAGCGAAGTCTTTGCCGAAAACAAGCTCTTTGCCACCCTCGATACCACCGTGCGCAAGGTTGTGATTGAGAACCTACCGTTCTTGCTCAGCGATACCGTAGGGTTCATTCGCAAACTGCCTACCCAGCTCATCGAGTCGTTTAAAAGTACCCTCGACGAGGTACGTGAAGCCGATTTGCTCTTGCACGTAGTTGATATTTCACACCCCAACTTCGAGGAGCATATCCAATCAGTAAACCAAATATTAGCCGAAATTCACAGCGCCGATAAGCCCACCATTATGGTATTCAATAAGATTGATGCGTATACCAATGAAGAAATAGCCGAAGACGATTTGGCTACCGAGCGCACTAAAAAACACTTCACTCTTGAGGAATGGAAACAAACTTGGATGCAACGAATGGGGCGCGATGTACTCTTCATTTCGGCACTCAATAAAAACAATCTCGAAGAATTCCGTGAGGTGGTGTACGAAAAGGTAAAGGAGATACACATCACTCGCTTTCCTTTTAATAATTTTTTATACGAAAAAATAGATGAATAAACTAATTTACTATTGGCTACGACAGCCTTATGTTGCACCTCATTAGCAGTTGCTCAAAACGATGAAAACCTCAACACCGATCGCCCCGACCAAAGTGAAGGGGTATACACCCTGCCCAAAGGTCAGTTTCAAATAGAAAATGGTTTAGTTTTCAGCAAAGAAGAAAGCAGTGATAACCTAATGTTACGCTACGGACTCATCACAAACACCGAACTCCGATTAGAAGCCGATTTCGACCTCCGTACCCCCGATTTTAGTAGTACTACTTTCAGCATAAAACAGCGTTTATACGAATCGGAACAGCGTTATATCCCCTCAGTGGGACTCATCGGTTATGGACAATACAGCAAAACAGACGCTAAGACTTATACTTTCGACGCTTGTTTAGCTTTTGAAAGCTCTCTTACCGACCAGCTTTCATTAGCTTATAGTGCTCGTAGCTCTGAACAATTTAAGAATTTAGATGTTACTGCTCAGGTCAATTATGCTCCCAACAACAAGCTATGGAGCTTTGTTGAGTATTACGCTTCCTATAATGGAATGCGTGCTCCTGAGCACAATATCAATGCAGGAATTGCCTATCTCCTAAAACCTAATTTTCAAATAGACCTCAGCGGAGGGCGTACCCTTTGGCAACCAGAACCTCAATATTTTGTAGGGGTGGGAATAGGATATTTATTCATTTAACAATATGGAAAATTTCGCCCGAAGTATGGCTTTTGCATCTCTAATTCCCCTCACAGAGGGGGCAGGAAGAGGTTTCTTCATTATTAATCACTAACCCATTAATCATTAACAATTAATCATTAAAAAAAATTGCCTAAAATAGGAAACATAGATTTAGGAGATTTCCCTTTATTGCTTGCACCTATGGAAGATGTAAGCGATCCTCCCTTTCGTCGCCTCTGCAAAATGCACGGAGCTGATATGCTTTACAGTGAGTTTATCTCTTCCGAAGGACTCATACGCGACGCCATTAAAAGCCGTCAAAAGTTAGATATTTTCGATTACGAACGTCCCGTAGGCATACAAATTTTTGGAGGTGATGAAGAAGCAATGGCGCTCTCAGCTAAAATCGTTGCCACTGTAAACCCCGATTTAGTAGACATCAACTTTGGTTGTCCTGTAAAGAAGGTTGTAAGCAAAGGTGCAGGAGCGGGGGTATTGAAAGATATCGATTTGATGGTGCGCCTTACCAAAGCAGTCGTAAACAGTACCCATTTACCTGTAACCGTAAAAACGCGTTTAGGCTGGGACGAGCAAAGTATCAATATAGAAGAAGTAGCCGAACGTCTGCAAGATGTAGGTATCAGCGCGCTTACCATTCACGCCCGTACCCGTAGCCAGATGTACAAAGGTCACTCCGATTGGAGCTACATTGCCAAAGTGAAGAACAATCCTCGTATCCATATTCCTATTTTTGGTAACGGCGATATCGATAGTCCTGAAAAAGCCTTAGAATACCGCAATACTTACGGTGTTGACGGTATAATGATAGGTCGTGCAGCCATTGGTTATCCGTGGATATTTAATGAAATAAAGCATTATTTTGCAACGGGAAAGCTTCTCCCCTCCCCTACTATATCCGATCGTGTAGAAGCTGCTAAAAACCATCTATTATGGTCGGTAGAATGGAAAGGTGAACGACAAGGAGTGTTGGAAATGCGCAGGCATTATGCTAATTATTTTAAGGGGATTCCTAATTTTAAAGAACATCGCCAGCGATTAGTAACGTTAGATTCCTCAGAAGAAATAATAAGAGAACTCGAAGTAGTGAGAGAATTAAAAAGGGAAGTCTAATAATCTAAGCTTTTTTACTTTTTATTTTTAGTAAACCATAGGTGAGCATTCCTAAAACAAATGAAGCAGTAATCGCCAAAGTAAAACTCCCTACTAAGTATTGCAACAAATTGTTTTTGATGTATTCCATTGCGGTGAGGTCTCCTTGCGGAAGAATCGTGCCCCCCACAAAAAAAGTACCTATTTTAAGAGAAGTGAAAATAAGCACCGGTATCATTGGGGGAATACTCACATTCGAGCAGATAAAAGCCAATGTTTTGTTCAAATTGAAGAATACTGCCAAAGTAATAGTAAGTATGGTTTGAAATCCCCAAAAAGGCGCAATGCCAAAGAATACACCTAATGCTACCGAACCTGCCTTCACACTATCGCTACTGTCGCTCTCTAATATATCTTCTTTAATAAAACGTTTGAGACTCTTCTTCTTAGCATCTCTAAAGAAATTACGCGGTTTGATATAGAAGAGCGCAATGAGCACCAACACACTATTCAGCACACTGATACGTATAAAATCCCTAAACGGACGAAAATGCGAAACTCGTTCTTCGGGGTCGTACAACACTTGTATAGGTACATTCTTCAGTTGTACCCCATTCCAACTACTGCGCACTAATATCTCTATCTCAAACTCAAACTTTTCGGTGTAATATTTCTTAGGAATGTACTGCAAAGGATATAACCTATATCCTGATTGCGTATCAGGAAGATTGACGCCCGTTTCGAGGTGAAACCAGAAGTTAGAAAATTTATGCCCGAAGCTACTTTTCTTAGGTACCCCGTCTTGGGTCATATTCCTACTACCTACCAATAGAGTAGGTTCGCTTTCCGCTTCGATAGTAGCTATAAATACAGGTATATCTTCGGGGTAATGTTGTCCGTCGGAGTCGATGGTAAGGGCATAGTCGTAACCTAAATTGCGAGCTTTGTCAAACCCTATACGTAGGGCATTGCCTTTGCCTTTATTCTTAGGAAGATGAATAATACTGAGCTCAGGGTAACGAGCAAGTATATCGGGAGTAGCATCGGTTGCGCCATCATTCACTATGATAATGTGAGAGGTATAACGCAACACCCCATCAATCACACGAGCGAGGGTTTTAGCATTGTTATAAGTAGGAATTAAAACGCAATAGTTCATAGTCCCATTTTCTTTTTCTCTCCATCGTTAAACACTTTCGACTTCTTTACAAACCCAGCTATATACTTTTGTAGTTCACGGGTTTGCTGAGCGTAGTGTGCAAGTATAAAATCCTTATCGTCTGTGATGTCGTTGCGATAGGGTACTACTTTGGGCAAGTGTTCTTGCACACTGAGGCGTATCAGGTGAAGTTCAGCGTTTTGAGGTTGCTGTTTGAGAGCGTTTTCTAAGAGCGGTTTACCCTCTTTGAGCAGGGCAATACGGTTACCTCCAAATTTTGCCAGTATCATCTTACTCGCCCCTTTATAGGCACTTAGCACCACATCGGTAGTAGGAGCATTAGCCATTAGCTCTACAAAAGCTACAGCATTCTCTTTGCTATCGGAAGCCGTAGTATAAGCGGTGCGTAGTTTCTCAAGGCTCTGTGCTTGCAGTGCTCCAAAACTCAAGAATAATATGATGAAGTAGATGTGTTTCATTTAGCCTATAAGTTCTTCAACTTTGCCAAAGTTCAAACTTTGGCAAAGTCTTATCTGTTTTCTCTTATCTGTTACTTGAAAATCGCTCTATACAGGTCGCTACCATTGGCATATAGCAAAAGGGCTATTAAAATAGCAAAACCTACCATTTGGGCGTGTTCTAATACTTTTTCACTCGGTTTTCTACCCGTTACCATTTCGTATAGGAGGAATACCACGTGTCCGCCGTCTAAGGCTGGGATAGGCAAAATATTCATAAAGGCTAAGGCAATAGATAGAAAAGCAGTGATATGCCAAAAAGCGAGCCAATTCCAAGACGATGGGAAGAGCTTTCCTATAGAACCAAAGCCTCCTACTTCACTGGCTCCCTTCTTGGTAAAGATAAATTTAAACTGGGCTACATAGTCGTGTAGCACATTGTAACCGTATGCAATTCCGTGACTGAGGGCTTCTCCTAAACTGTAAGTCTTATGGGTAAATTGTACCTCACCTTCGGTTTGCATACCACTGATACCTATTTTTTTATTACTGTCGGGAAGGACGCTGAGGGTCATTGGCTTTCCGTTGCGCTCAATAGCAAAAGTGAGAGGAGTGTTCTCAGGAGCCATTGCAAGGGCAGGAGTTACATCGGAGAAATAGTAAATAGGTTCTCCATTGATGCTTAACAGCTTATCGCCCTTTTGTAAACCTGCTTTCTGAGCAGGCATTCCCACTATTACTGTATCGATAATGGGTTTTACTTTTACACTAAAAGGAGTCGTTTCTCCTCGTAAATAGAGCATCTTCCCAATAGAATCGGGGAGAGATAGAGTACGCACAGTTCCGTCTTGTCCTTTTACGGTAAGCTCACTGGTATTGCGCAACAAGATATATTTACTTACATCGGCTACGCTTTCTAAGGGTTTGCCATTAATAGCGGTTACAATATCGCCGTTCTGGAACCCATAAGCGCGCATTGTGCGGGTTACTGCAAAACCTTCCTTAATACCTTCGGGTTTGAGCTGGTCTTGCCCCCAAGTGAAGAGTATCATCGCGTAAATAATGAAACCTAAGAGCAGGTTTACCGTTACACCACCTACCATAATGATAAGGCGTTGCCACGCAGGTTTAGAACGGAACTCCCACGGCTGTGGAGGTTGCGCCATTTGCTCCTTGTCCATACTCTCATCAATCATACCGGCAATCTTCACGTAGCCACCCAACGGTAGCCACCCGATGCCGTATACTGTTTCGCCTATCTTCTTCTTAAAAAGGGCAAACTTCACATCGAAGAAAAGAAAAAACTTTTCTACTCTTGTTTTAAAGAGTTTAGCAGGTATAAAATGTCCTAACTCGTGTAGGACTACTAAAATTGAAAGACTCAGAATCAGCTGAGCCGCTTTTATTAAAAATACTTCCATTCTTTTTTAGGTAAAAGGTAACAGGTAATATGACGCAAATGTTATGCCACCATTCACTTTTCACTATTCACTTTCTTATTTGCTAATTGTCCGCAAGCGGCATCGATGTCTTTACCACGGGAGTGGCGAACGGTAACGGTGATGCCTGCCTCTTCAAGCATTGTTTGGTAAAGTTCAAGCGCTTTAGGGTCGGCTTGTTGAAATGCTCCATCGTCAATAGGGTTGTACTCAATGAGGTTTACCTTAGAAGGGGCAAACTTACAAAACTTTATCAGTGCTTCTACGTCCTTCTTCTGGTCGTTGATCCCCTTCCACACTACGTACTCATAAGTAATACGGTTTTTGGTTTTTTGATACCAATACGCTAAGGCTTCGCGTAGTTCTTCCAGTGGAAATTGCTCATTGAAAGGCATAATGCCCGTGCGCACACTACTGATAGCCGAGTGCAAAGATACAGCTAATTTGAATTTTACCTCATCATCAGCCATTTTTTTTATCAATTTGGGGATACCCGAAGTGGATAGCGTAATGCGTTTAGGCGACATTCCTAAGCCCTCAGGCGAAGTAATCTTGTCGATTGCCTTCAATACATTATTATAGTTCATCAGCGGTTCGCCCATTCCCATAAATACTATGTTAGAGAGCGGACGACCAAAGAAAGCGCGACTCTGCTCATCGATTACCTTTACTTGGTCGAATATCTCATCGGGGAGGAGATTGCGCATACGTTTTAAGCGAGCTGTGGCACAAAACGAACAGTTGAGACTACACCCCACCTGACTGGATACGCAAGCGGTGGTGCGAGTATCGGTAGGAATTAGCACCGACTCTACTAATAACCCGTCGTGCAAACGCACTGCGTTTTTAATCGTACCATCGTTACTGCGCTGCATCACATCTACTTTGATATGGTTGATGCTAAAATGTTCGCTGAGCATCTCGCGAGTAGCTTTGGGCAGTGAGGTCATCTCCTCGAAAGTATGCACGCCTTTCTGCCACAACCATTCATATACTTGGTTGCCACGGAAAGGTTTATCGCCATTACTCTCGAAGAAAGCGCGAAGTTCCTCCTTAGTAAGAGCGCGTATGTCGCGTTTTTGTTGCATATATTTGTGTTAGAGATGAGGCTTTGCCTCAGAAATCTTACAAATCAATTCAAATCAAACAAAGAAGTATGAATAAAGGCGTTAGCTTCAACTTTGACAAAGTTTACGACCCTAATTATAATTTAAAATCCTTTACTACCTCTTCTAACGGCAAGCGCGATTTTGGGCGCAAGTGCAATTGATTGCTGTCCTCAGGGTCGCGGTAGCCTATTGCCACCGCGAAGAGCGTAGTGTATTGAGGTTCATTCAGAAGCTTGTCGTACTCAGTATTGACAATACCTTCCATAGGAGTACTATCGATGCCCATAGAAGCACAAGCACTGAGAAAAAATCCTAATGCGATGTACACTTGGTTGTTTATCCACGCATAGAGTCCTACATCACCTTTGGGTTTTTGTACTTTATGATAGAAGTTAAGTCCCATTTCAGTAGCTGCTTTAACGAGCTTTTCTTCAAATGATGGCAAAGCGCTATTCGCCATAAATACCACTAAATGACTTGCTTTTCTAACGCGTTCTTCGTTGGTAAGCGATACTTTGGCGAAAGCCTCTTTAGTAGCTTCATCACTTATGAAAACAAATTGCCAAGGCTGTGAATTGATAGACGAAGGAGCGAGGCGTAATATCTCTTTGAGCTTAGCGATATCTTCATCGCTCACACGTTTAGAGCTGTAATGTTTAGTAGTATAGCGGGTTTGTGCTAATTTTAAAAAATCCATAGTGTTTTGTTTTTAAGTTTAACTTTTAATTTCAAGGTGCAAAGGTACGGCGTAATTAGCAATTTAACAAATAAGGAAAAAGGTAAAAGGTATGGCAGGTGAAATATGGCTAAAAATCAAGAGGTTATTCGGAGGTCATTCGAATCTAAGGCTACGGTAAGACGAAAAATGTCCGCTCTCGATGGCTTTCTCAGAGAGGTAAAGGCAACGAGAGCGGAGTTTAACGTAAGAGTAAGAAAAAAGTTAGATTTATTAAATTGATTCTTTTCTTACCATTATTTTGTTATAGGCATATAGTGATAGGGCAGCAAAGACACCTATTCCACAAATAAGATACCACATTTTGTTGGGGTTATAAGTATTCCAAAGCAAATCGGTGATTTGAGACTGACTGAGACCTAACTTCTGACTTGCCAAATCGAAATATTCCTTTTTAGTGAGATTTTCGGGCATTGCAATGGCTTTATTTGTGAGTTCGGTTTTTAGTAAAGTATATTTATCAGACCATTTTTCGTATAAATCACCAGAAATAAGTCCTGCAATATAATTACCTACCGCCACAGGCAAGAAATAAGTGCCTTGATAGAGGGCTTCCTTCCCCTTAGGGGTGATTTGAGCGATAAAAGCTGAAAGCGTGGGGCTAGCAGCCATTTCGCCTATGGAGAAAATCATAGTGCCTATAATGGTAAACCACACATTATTAAACATAAAAGTGAGCGTTACCCCTATGGTTCCGATAATCGTACCGCGAATCATTGCGCTTACGTGAGTCATTTTGGTTACGAAATAGGATACAACTACCTGAAAGAAGATAATCATAAACGAATCGATATTGATAAACCATTCGGCTTTTACTTGTCCTTTTTCGGTGAGAATAGTGCCTAAGAAAGGCAAATGATGGTTAATCCACGCACTTACTTTGGAGGAATCTACCCAATCTTCGATAAAATTAGGCAGGGTGTAGAACAGCTGGTTGAACATCGTCCAAAAGCCGACCATCAGTATGAGCAGTATGGTAAGGCGACGGTCTTTGAGTGCCTCTATAATGTGCATTATGGATTCTTTGATTTCGGTGAGGATAGGTTTGCTGTCGCGTTGTGCCATTTTAGGTTCTTTGAAAAAGAATAAAACTACCAGCAGGTTGATAACCATTACCACCGCAGCTTGCAGGAAGATAATGCGCCAACCGAGGGTAGTGCGTAGGTAAGACGACATTGCAGGACCTAAGAAGCCTCCGACGTTTACCATCATATAGAAGATACCGAAGCCCATTGTACTGGTGCTTTCATCGGTATTGCGGGCAACGGTACCGTTGATAACGGGTTTGAAGAAGCCCCCTCCAACGGCGGCAAAGAGGAACATCATATACATCGACCAATAGGTGTTTACTTCACCCATTAGGTAATAGCCTATCGCCATTATAGTACAAGAAATGACTAAAGAGAGTTTGTAGCCTATACGGTCGGCTATCACGCCAAAGACGAGTGGCAAAAAGTACTGTATAGCGGTTACGTTACCTATAATACTTCCTTTTTCGGTATGCGAAAGACCTAATCCGCCTTGGTCAGTTGAAGCTACTAAATACAAGGGGAGAAGGGTAAAGATACCGTAGAAGCCCCAACGTTCCATCAGTTGGAGGAAACTTGCTACCCAGAAGTTGGGTGAGAAAGTTTTGAGTGTTTGACCAAAGGATTTTTTATTTTCTGACATAGTTCATTTATTTTTGATATCTGTTTGAAAAGGCTCTGAAAATTTTATTGTAAAAGGAGGTGATACATATTTAGGTTTGTTTTTAGGAAAAATTGTAATTAACCTCTATAACATATGGCAAAACAATTGATTATTAGGGCAATCAGCTTAGACAAAGTTTGAAACTTTGGTTAAGAGCAGGGTGCATCACATTTTACTTTTTGATTCATAGTATACGCTGAATTAAAGTGCAAAAGTAAGAGCATTTTTGCTTCTATAAAAATAAAAAAGGGGTTTTATACAAAGGGGGTTGGAGATGTTATAAATATAACAACGCTCATAATGCCATTAATACTGGAAATGCCAATAATGCCATAATTCAACTTTGACAAAGTTTAAAACTTTGCCAAAGTTCGAGACGAAAAAGCGATGACAGCCATAGAGAATTAGCAAATTAAAAAATGAGAGAATTAGAAAATAGGGGGAGGTTGAGGGGTTCGGAAGATATCGAAAGGGTTCGGAAGGACGGGTTGAGATAAAAGGTAAAAGATGAGCTGTAATTTGGGTGGGGTTAGCTTATAGAGAGCTTATAGGAAGCTTATACGAATCTTGGACGATTGGTATAGGAAGGGTATATAAGTGGTTGGTTCATAATATAATACAACAACGCTAAAAATGTTAAAAACGGGGTTTCGAGGCGAAAGAAAGAGGAATCCTCACCCCGTCCCTCTCCCAAGGAGAGGGGGAATGTGGCGACGGAAAAGAGAAGAAATGACGAGTGACGAATGATGAATGACGGAGGTAATGTGAGGTTATAGCGGCGACGGGCAGTCGTAGCACGGCTGGCAAATTAATTAGCAAATTTATGTGGGGTACACAGGCGTTTTATTAATAGCAGATGAGCAGATAAGAAGTGACAAAAATAATATAAATAGTGTATAATTCTTTCGTAGATAGCATATTTTTCTTACTTTTGCCCCAAAATCTTAAAAACAGATAATAGAATGGCAGACACTCAACTCACTCCCGAACAATATGAACTTTTCAAAAATGCTGAAAATCGTCTCAAGCAGAAACGATTGTTATATCTTCACTTCTTTGTCTTTGTGTTAGGCTCTATCTTTTTTGTAGTAGCCAATAAGGTATTAGACTATGGAGCGACCTATAATTGGTATTTGTGGGCGATACTCTTATGGCTTTTCATCTGGCTGTGGCACGCTATAAATGTATTTGTATTGCATCGCTTCTTAGGAAAGGAATGGCAAGAAAAGCAACGCGAACAACTGATAGCAGCCCAACAGAAAAAACTTATAAAGATGGAAGCCGCAGTAGAAAAAGAGCTTGCTACACAAAAGGAACAAGCAAAACGTGAATTGGCAGCTGAACAGGCTGAGAAAGATAACGAGCAAACCAATACGCCGTCTACAAACTTTTAACTGTTCACTTTTCACTTTTCACTAAATATGATAACTCTTATAGCTGCTGTTGCCGAGAATAATGCTATTGGCAAAGGAGACCAACTGTTATGGCATTTGCCTGAAGATTTTAAGCATTTCAAACGCCTCACGACGGGACACTGCATTATAATGGGACGGAAGACCTTCGAGACTTTCCCCAAACCTTTGCCTAACCGTATACATATTGTTATTACGCGCCAGAAAGGGTATGCGAAAGAGGGAGCTGTGGTGGTTTCTTCAGTTGAAGAGGCTATAGAAAAGGCTTTGGCAATAGACCCTAACCCTTACGTGATAGGCGGTGGAGAAATCTATGCACAAGCCCTCCTCTTTGCCGATGCGATAGAACTCACACGGGTACATCACACTTTTGCCGAAGCTGATGTATTCTTTCCTGAGTTTAACCGTGAAGAATGGGAGTTAGTAGCCTCTGAGCGTTTTGAAAAAGACGAACGGCACGCTTATGGGTTTACTTTTGAAAGATACGTTGTAACACGGTCGTAGCACGACGGGTAGCCGTAACACGGCGGGCAGTTGTAGCACGACAGGCAATTTTGTAGTGATTATAATATACCAATACTGGTTGTGAAATAGAAAATATTACGCGTAGAAGCGAGTTATAAATAGAATAAAAATGAAAAAATGGATTGGCTCCTTTGCTCTATGGCTAATGGGGTGGAAGATAGAATTACAAGGTGATTTGAAAACTTTAAATCGCTGTGTATTAGTAGTAGCACCGCACACTACTAATTGGGAGTTTGTTTTGGGTATCTTGGCTTATTGGAAGATGGAAAAACCGATTAAACTCATTATAAAAGACGCACATACCAAAGCGTGGTACGGCTGGTTAGTGCGCAAGTTAGGAGGGATTGGCATCAATCGTTCACAGCGCAATCACTTGATAGAATTTGTTACTGAACTCTTTAAGAAAGAAGACTTTAGCTTGGTAGTAACCCCTGAGGGAACGCGTTCTAAGGTGAACAAGTGGCGTATGGGCTTCTACCATATAGCTCTTTCTGCCCAAGTACCCATAGTTTTAGGTGCTGGTGATTTTAAGAAGAAAATGATATATATCGGGAAGACCATTA
Organism: Capnocytophaga ochracea DSM 7271; assembly: GCF_000023285.1. Lineage (NCBI taxonomy): Bacteria > Pseudomonadati > Bacteroidota > Flavobacteriia > Flavobacteriales > Flavobacteriaceae > Capnocytophaga > Capnocytophaga ochracea. The sequence continues at coordinate 626,369 of NC_013162.1, forward strand.
GCATAGAAGACTTACAAACGCTCCCACAAGAGCAAATAATGGAGGAAATACAGAACTTTTATAAGGATATTACTCCTAAATACCCCGAGCAGTGGAACCCTAAAATTTATTGATGTGAAAGCAGTCGTTATAAGGAATTGAATAATATAAAAAGTCAGCTTTTATAGCTGACTTTTTATATTATTGTATCATTTCCCAAAGTTTGTCTTTCAGTTGCTGAATACCTTTGCCCGATACCGACGAGATAAACAAGAAAGGCGTATCACCTAATCCTGTTGCTACTTCTTGACGAATAGCTTCGGTGAGCTCGTCGTCTAACATATCCGATTTTGAAATAGCTATGAGGCGGTCTTTGTCCAGTAGTTCAGGGTTGTATTCTTTGAGTTCATTTAACAAGATATGATACTCAGCTATGATATCCTTGCTGTCGGCAGGAATGAGGAATAGCAATACCGAGTTGCGCTCTATATGTCGCAAGAAGTAATGCCCTAAACCTTTACCCTCGGCAGCACCCTCTATAATACCAGGGATATCGGCTACTACAAACGATTGGTAATCGCGGTTTTGCACAATACCCAAGTTGGGTTTGAGGGTTGTGAATGGATAATCGCCTATTTTTGGCTTAGCAGAAGTAATTACCGATAGCAGTGTAGATTTGCCTGCATTGGGGAAGCCTACAAAACCTACATCGGCTAACACTTTTAACTCTAAAAGCAACTCGCGTTCTTCACCAGGGAGACCTGGTTGGGCGTAGCGCGGGGTTTGGTTAGTAGCTGTGCGGAAATGCCAGTTGCCTAACCCTCCTTTACCACCGCGCAAAGCGATGATTTCTTGTCCGTCTTCAGTAATTTCAAAGAGTACTTCCTCGGTTTCAGCATCTTTAACAATGGTTCCTAAGGGGACTTCCAAAGTGATATCTTTACCGTCGGCACCAAAACTACGGTTGGCTCCTCCGGCTTCTCCGTGTTCGGCACGGAAGTGCTGTTGGAACTTGAAGTGTATGAGTGTCCAAAGGTGCTTATTGCCACGCAAGATGATATGCCCTCCACGACCGCCATCGCCCCCATCAGGACCTCCTTTGGGTACGAACTTCTCGCGGTGTAGGTGCATAGAACCTGCGCCTCCTTTGCCAGAGGCAACGTATATCTTTACGTAGTCGGTGAAATTGCCTTCGGTCATTGGGGATTATTCAGCTTTGAGTTTGTCGATAGTTTCAGAAAGGCGGGTAGTAATTTCTTCGATAGTACCTATACCATTAATCGTGTGATATTTACCTTGCGTTTGATAGAAAGTGATAAGAGGAGCTGTTTTTTCGTTATATTCAGTGAAACGGTTGCGTATTTTCTCTTCGTCTTGGTCATCAGTGCGACCACTCACTTTACCGCGCTCTACCAATCGTTTGATGAGTACCTCGTCATCAGCTTCCAAGGCAAGAGTACCGTGAATGCGCATTCCTTTGCTGTCTAAGAAAGCATCGAGGGCTTCGGCTTGTGCGATAGTACGAGGGAAGCCGTCGAAAATAAAGCCTTCGGCATTAGGGTTCTTTTCAACTTCCTCTTGTAGCATTTGTATAGTAACTTCATCGGGTACGAGGTCGCCTTTATCCATATACGATTGAGCGAGCTTGCCGAGTTTGGTTTCGTTCTTGATATTGTAGCGGAAAATATCGCCGGTAGAGATGTGTACTAAGTTGTATTTATCTTTCAAAAAAGCGGCTTGGGTGCCTTTGCCAGCTCCTGGTTTGCCGAAAAGTACTAAATTTGTCATCGTTAATGAAGTGTTTAATTGATATACTTGGGGTAAGTTACGCGCTATCTCGTCAAAATCCAATCCATAGCCCACGATAAATCGGTTAGGGATAGGTTTACCTACATAGTCTATTTTGAGGTCTTTTTTGTAGGCATCGGGTTTGAAGAATAGGGTAGCCACGCGGAAAGAGTTTACCTTTTTGTCTTCGAAAATGCGGTAAATCTCTTCTAAGGTGTTACCGGTGTCGATAATGTCTTCCAAGATTACCACATCACGTCCTTCCACTGGGGTAGAAAGCCCAATGAGTTGGTGTATTTTTCCAGTAGACTGGGTACCCTCGTAAGATGCCATTTTTACGAATGATATTTCACATTCGCCTTTGTAGTGCCTTAGAAAGTCGGCAGCGAACATAAAAGAACCGTTGAGTATGGCGATGAAAATGGGGCGTGATTCTTGCAAATCTTGATATACCTCGCTTGCCATTCGTTCGGCAATTTGGTTGAGTTCCTCGGCAGATACGTAAGGCTCAAAAGTCTTATCGTGTAATTTTATCAGTTCCATTGTTTAGTCATTAGTGATTAGGGTTTAAATTCCAAATTCTTTTTTTATTTTCCTTTTTACTTCCTCAATTTAATTGATGCTCCTACTGCAATTGTTGGCTTGTCTCCTAAAATAAATTGCAAAAGTAATCAATTTTAATGAATGAGCAAAATCTGTTTTTTCTAAATATTGTAAAGAGCAAAGCTATAACAAACGTCGCGTTTCTCATAGTTTATACAAAAATAGATTGTCCTATATCTGTTAATATCAATTCTTTGCCTTTTGCCTTAAAACTTCTCTTTGCTAAATCCTTATCATCTAACTTAATGAGGTTAAAAGTGTCGTAATGATACCCCAACACCTTGTTGCATTTCACAAAGTCCGAAGCCATAATAGCGTCTTCCACGTCCATTGTAAAGTTACCTCCAATGGGCAATATAGCTAAGTCCAATTTATAACGCACCGGTATGAGTTGCATATCAAAATACAAAGCCGTAGCCCCCGATACATATACCGTCTTTTCCAAAGTTTTAATCACAAACCCACAAGCGCACCCGCCGGCAGTGCCATTTTCGAAGGTAGAAGAATGCAACGCCGGTACCATCTTCACCGACCCAAATGAGAAACTGTACAACCCTCCCAAGTCCATAGGGTGCGAATTTTCTATTCCCAAATTAAAAAAGTAATTAGAGATTTCAAAATTCGAAATGATTTGCGCTTTCGTGCGCTTAGCTATCTGCTCCACGTCCGATATATGGTCTTGTTGCGCCGAGGTTATCAAGATGTAATCAGCAGGAATCGTATTGATATCTATATGGCTTGCCAAAGGATTATTAGCAATAAACGGGTCTACAAGCAAATGTGTATCGCCTATTTTGATACTCACACACGAGTGTCCGTAATAAGTTACCTCCATAGTTATTATGTTTTTTAGTGTATTTATTTAATATATATAACGTCCGTTACTATCTCCTTCTTTCGTTTAACTCTCCTTAAAATATATGTATCAAAATCCCCACAAAAAAGAGTACCGAAAGCAAAAAAGTACTCAGGGCTACTATCTTTAATTCTTTATCAAGCTGTTTGAGTTCCGTATTTCGTTTTACAGTGAGCAAATGTCCTATTAAAGGCAGAAAAGCAACTAAGTACAAAAGCTCCCAGCGCATTTGCAAACGCATCACCGAAAAGCCCAACATTGCCACCATCGCCAATATAACTAAATAATAATGATAATATTTAGCCATCGGAATTCCCATTTTCACTACCAATGTATGTTTGCCCGAACGCTTGTCGTTCTCATAATCGCGCATATTGTTTAAGTTCAGCACTGCTACACTCAGCAAGCCAATAGCTATAGCGGGCAAGCATATAACCTTATTCAAGCTCTCTGTGTATAAGAAATAACTGCCTACCACGCTCACTAACCCAAAGAACACAAACACAAATAGGTCACCCCAACCCCGATATCCATAAGCCGATTGCCCCACAGTGTACTTGATAGCCGCTACCACACACAGCACTCCTAAAACAAAAAACACCGAGATATATAACAAATTTTCTCTTCCAAAAGCCGTATAAATAAGCACCGTAGCCGAAAATAACGACAGTAAAGCAGTGATAAGTACAACCCTCTTCATCTGCCTACGCGTAACCCTCCCACTCTGCAAAGCTCTTGTAGGACCTATGCGGTGCTCATTGTCAGTGCCCTTTACCCCATCGCCATAATCATTGGCAAAGTTCGAAAGTACCTGAAACAAAATAGTGGTAAGCAGTGCCCAACCAAAAATCTCCCACCTAAAAGCATAAGGGTCTTCGCGAAATGCCAAAGCACTCCCCGTGATAATCCCCGCAACCGATAAGGGTAAGGTGCGCAACCTCGCAGCTTTCAAAAGAGTTATGATATCCATAGAGCCTGCAAAATTACAAATACTAATGACAAATACAATAATATATTCTAATAATTCTTTTTGCTTTATACTTTTCTCTAAAAACGATTTCAATACCCCTGCTCCAACTTTCAAAGCTCATAGAGATTACTAAAAAAGATATTTATTTCGTTGTGAAAATGATTTTTGGAATGTTTTTCTATAAAAGTAGTATTTGTGTAGAAATGTATAGATATGGCTATTGTCCAAGATTCGTCCAAGGTTTGTATAAGGTTCGTATAAGATACCTATAACAAGAACTTTTTTCTGTTTTGTTTCTCTATATTATAGCCTTTCCGAATTTACGCGCCACACTTTGGCAAAGTTTGAAATTTTGCCAAAGTTGATTGTACTGATAACCAACTACTTTTTCAGTATTCATAGAGGAAAAGCTGGTGATAGCAGAGTATGTGAGGCTATTTGTCCCTCCAAAAAACAAGCCTTTTTATTCGCAATCTATTTTTGTTTGACTATAAAAACACTTGTATTAGCTTAATTCTATACCTTTGTTTATCTTTTACCTTTTTAGCTCTTACTGCGTAAAATATATCAATTTCCTTCTATAAATGCTCAACAACTTCGATTTGGAAATAAACCCTACGTACTTACCGTCCTTCACTACGGGCAAGTTCCACGCACCAGTATGCTGAAACTTATTCATTACGGTGCTCATCTTGTCCTTGCCCATTTCTATGATGGCAGGTGGTTTTTGCATTAGCTCTACGGCAGGAATCTTGTCGTAATAGTTCGTTTCAAAAATCAAGTGTCGTATGTCGTCAAGCAGTATCACACCTTGTAGCGTACCTTTTTCGCGGTCGAGTACGGGGTAGATGTTGCGGTTCGACTCGCGCACAGCATTGTACACCACCTCACGAAGTTTCATATCGGTATATACGGGGGTGAAATTGTGTTCCACCACTTGGTCAAAATCCATTAGGGTGAGTATCGATTGGTCTTTGTTCTGCGAGATGAGCTCTCCTTTTCTGCCTAATTCCATCGTATAAACAGAATATTTGTTAAAATATTTAGCTACCGAAAACGATACCGCAGCAGTGAGCATCGCCGGTACTAACAGCGAATAGCCTCCCGTTACCTCGGCGATGAGAAAAACAGCCGTAAGGGGTGCGTGCAATACCCCTGTCATCAGGGCAGTCATTCCCACCAAAGTGAAGTTCGGTAACTCTGCTTTATAGCCCAAAATAGGAAACTCGTTGATGATGCGCGCCAAGCAGTTCCCCATCACTCCCCCCATAAACAGCATAGGCGAGAAGATACCTCCTACCCCTCCCGCACCAAAGGTGAGCGAGGTGGCAATAACCTTTGCAAAGGTAAGGGCAGCCAAAAGTAGGATAATCACCCACGCATTCGATAAGTCCCAACCAAAAATATTACTACTCAGTGATAGTTCGGGGTGACCTTCTTTTAGGTGATTGATAATCTCGTGTCCTTCACCGTAAAGCGGTGGCATTATGTAAATAAGCAACCCCAAAAGAGCTCCGCCCACTACTATTTTTAGCCAAGGTGAAGTGAGTTTCTTAAAAGTAGCATTTATTTTCTCGTATACATAGGTAAAGTAAGCCGACATCAAACCGCCTACTACTCCCAAGAGAATATAAAACGGAATGCCTTGCAATGAAAAAGCTCGCGTGATGGTTATGGGTATCAATACTTCACTGCCAAAGAAGAAATACGAAGTGAATACCCCACAAAGGGAAGCGATAAACAGCGGTATGAGTGACGAGAGCGTCAAATCCAACCCAAAAACCTCAATAGCAAACAGTATCGCCGCAATAGGCACTTTAAAAATAGCTGCTAAAGCCGCCGCACAAGCACACGCCAAAAGCAACATCCGGTTAGATTGATTAATGTGAAAAAACCTGCAAATATTGGAACTAATACCTGCCCCCGTTACTACCATCGGACCTTCTAACCCCACCGAACCTCCAAAACCAACGGTAATAGGTGCTGTGAGGATACTGCCATACGCCTGAAAGCGCTTCATTATTCCTTTTTGGTGGGCTACCGCATAAAGAATCGAAGGGATTCCGTGGTTCACATCGTGCCGTATCACGTATTTTTTTACCAAATACACAATGGCAAAGCCTAACATTGGGAGGATAAAGTAAAAACTATAAGTAATAGTTTGAGCGAGCTTGTCGTCTAGCAACCACTGAATAAGATGTGTAAACGAGCGCATTGCCAAGGCTGCCAATCCCGTAGCAATACCTATTATTCCACTGAGAATAAGGATAAAACGCCTATCCGAAATATGCTTTACACGCCATATCAAAAGGCGTTTGAGAAGATGTTGCTGGTGATGGGTCGTCATTATACTTTTCTTAAAAACGGTGCAAAAATACAAAACAAATCTCAATACACCAATTATTCTTCTCCTTACCTTCTCCATAGGTTCAATTATTCTGCGTTTATTCTTCATCTGCCTATGTGGCTCGCACCGTCTTTTATCCCTCTTTCCTCTACTGATTCTTAATCTATTAGTCAGCGTAGACCCACTGTAGACCCACTGTAGACCCACTCATCGTTCGCCTTACCTTCGCCTTACCTTCGCCTTACCTTCGCTATATACTTTACCAAAGTTGAAAATCACTCAAAAAACCTATCTTATCTTCACCATTAACCATTAACCACTAATCATTAATCATTAACCATTAACCACTAATCATTAATTCTCCTTTTTTGCTATTTCAAAAAAACTTTGTACTTTTGCACTTTACTAAAACAGAATAATTATGTCTTGGTTTAAAAGAACAGCAAAAGGAATACAAACCTCTACTGAGGAAAAGAAAGATATCCCCAAAGGATTATGGTTTAAATCACCTAGCGGTAACATCGTCGAACAGGACGAGTTAGCTTCCAACTTCTATGTAAGTCCCGACGATGGGTATCACGTGCGCATAGGTAGTAAAGAGTACTTCCAGATATTGTTTGATAACAACGAATTTCAAGAACTCGATGCCAATATGAGCTCTAAAGACCCTTTAGAATTTGTCGATACAAAACCCTATACCCAACGTTTGGAAGAAGCTACTCAAAAAACAAACTTAAAAGATGCCGTGCGCACTGCCGTAGGAAGCTCTAAAGGTAAGTCTATTGTAATAGGCTGTATGGATTTCGCTTTCATCGGTGGTTCTATGGGAAGTGTGGTAGGTGAGAAGATTTGTCGTGCGATTGATTATGCTATCAAACACCGATTGCCTTTCTTGATGATTTCTAAATCAGGAGGCGCACGTATGATGGAAGCCGCTCTTTCACTAATGCAAATGGCTAAAACGTCTATTAAACTCGCTCAGTTAGACGAAGCCAAACTACCTTACATCTCGCTTTGTACCGACCCTACAACGGGAGGTATTACTGCATCGTTTGCAATGCTGGGCGACATCAATATAGCCGAACCAGGGGCTCTTATTGGTTTTGCAGGGCCTCGTGTAGTGAAAGACACAACAGGGCAAGACCTCCCCGAAGATTTCCAAACAGCAGAGTTCTTACTCGAACACGGCTTTTTGGATTTTATCGTAAACCGCAAAGAGCTCAAAGACAAAGTAAATTTGTACATCGATTTGGTGATGAACCGCGCCGTGAGAGCTTAAAATATATACGGCTCGCACCTTTGGCAAAGTTGAATCCCTAAAACCTAACAATGTGAACACACTTATATTAAATAAAAATATCGACTTTGAGCAGTATCAACAAATAGTTGATTACTTTGCTACCATAGGAATTGAGGTAACCAATCCTTACGAATATCCTTCTCTAATAACAAATGAGGATAAACAAGCTATTGCCTTAGCCCGTGAAGACGTCGAAAAAGGTAATTGGATAGACGGAAAAGAATTATTCGATAACATCAGAAAAAGATATGCGAGTAAGGTGGTCGGGTAAAGCTAAGACAGAGCTAGAAAACACTTTAGATTTCTGGAGTGAGAACAATAAATCTGACTCTTATTCTGAAAAGATAGCAATTGAAACTGAAAAAGTTCAGAAAGAAATAGAAGAAGACCCTTATTTTTTAGCTAAATACATAGAGGAAGATAATGTTTATCAGCGAATTTTCTTTAAAGGAAGATTTTTACTCTACTATGAAATTAAGGGAGATAGTGTAATAATTCTCAGATTCAGAAGTACTAAACAAAAACCCTTGTTTTAGTTCTTAGTATTGTAATAAAAACTAAAATAATATGTGTCAGTAGTTTCCTGCTATTGCCTATTGCCTATACCCTAACGCCTATGGACTAAGTCCTATTGCCTAAATATGATTTCTTTCAAAGCACCAAGTAATATAGCCTTAGTAAAGTATTGGGGCAAGAAGGGAGAACAGCTCCCTGCGAACCCTTCTATCAGCTTTACACTCACACATTGTTATACCGAAACTTCTATTGAATATGAACGTAGGAGTGAGTCTTCTATTGCCTCAGGCGAACCCTTTTCATTCGATTTTAGCTTTGAAGGACAACCCAAACCTTCTTTTCACCCTAAAATCCATACTTTCTTCGAGCGGATTGTAGCTTACTTGCCTTTCTTAAAGGACTATCATTTTAGCATTGCCTCACATAATTCTTTCCCTCATAGCAGTGGTATTGCGTCTTCTGCAAGCGCAATGGCTGCCCTCTCGGTATGCTTAATGCAGATTTCTAAAGAGTTAGGAGAAACTTATGCAGAAGAAGCTTTTTGGCAAAAAGCCTCTTTCTTGGCGCGCTTGGGTTCGGGTAGTGCCTGCCGAAGTGTGCGAGGCAGTATAGTAGTATGGGGCGAACACCCTGCCATTATAGGAAGTTCCGATGAATATAGTATACCCTATCCCCTACCCGTTCACGAAGTTTTTCAAAATTATCAAGATACTATTTTGCTCATCGATAGAGGTCAGAAGCAAGTCAGCAGTACCGTAGGTCATAACCTAATGCACGGTCACCCTTTTGCTGAGGCGCGTTTTGCACAAGCCAATGAGAATATCAATAAACTTGTCAGAAGTTTTGCTTCCGGTGATGTAGAGCGTTTCATAGAAGTAGTGGAAAGTGAAGCTCTCACTCTGCACGCAATGATGCAAACCAGTATTCCATACTTTATTCTGATGCGCCCCAATACGTTAGAAGTGATTCAGCGCATATGGCAATATCGTAAAGAAACAAATATCCCACTTTGTTTTACGCTCGATGCAGGGGCTAATGTACATCTGTTATACCCTAAAACTTCTACTACGGAAGTAAAATGGTTTATAGAAGAGGAATTAGCTCAATTTTGTGAAGGACGACAATATATTCACGACGAAGTAGCCACTATTTAACCCGATTTCTTCTCCGTTGGTTTTAGCCTTTTTTTGATAATTCACATATTTGCTAATTGGCAAATTATTCCTACCTTTGCACAAATTTCTTAAACGAATGAACAAAACTGTTCTCATCACTGGTGCTACATCGGGCATAGGCAAAGAAACCGCCTTGCTACTTGCCTCCAAAGGCTTTTTGGTCTACGGAACAGCACGCAATGTAGAAGGTAAAAACTTGCCTTTTCGTCTCTTGCCAATGGACGTGCGAAACGAAGCTTCTATCAAAGAAGCGGTGCAGCAAATCCTCTCCGAAGTAGGTCGCATCGATATACTCATCAATAATGCAGGTGTAGGTGTTACGGGTGCGGTAGAAGAACTCCCCGCTGAGCAGTTGCACAACGTTTTCGCTACCAATCTCTATGGTGCTATAACTGTGATACAGCAAGTTCTCCCAGCAATGCGCTCTCAGGGAAGCGGACGTATCATCAATATTGCCTCTATTGCAGGCTATATGGGCTTGCCTTTTCGTGGGGCTTATTCAGCCAGCAAAGGCGCTCTCCTCCTGATGAGTGAAGCTCTACGTATGGAAGTTAAGTCTTTTGGTATAGAAGTCTGTACCATTTCCCCAGGCGATTATGCTACCGATATCGCTTCTCGCCGTTATCACACCCCTGTAAACGAAGGTTCTCCTTATGCTGAAGTCTATGAAAAACAACTCCGTCTGATGAACGAGCACGTCGATAGTGGTGGCGACCCCAAAGAAATGGCAGACAAAATACTAAAAGTCATCAATACCAAACACCCAAAAGTGCATTACAAACAAGGTAGTTTCTTGCAGAAGTTCTCCATTGTCCTCAAACGACTCTTGCCGAGCAAATCCTACGAGAAAATGCTGATGAAACACTATCAATTAGGTGCAAATCGCACAGGCAATTAACCACTGCGTCACACACTTTGCCAAAGTTGAACAACATTAATTGTCAATTGTCAATTATCAATTATAAAATAACATTATGAAATTTTTTATCGATACAGCGAATTTATCGCAAATTCAAGAAGCCCAAGATTTGGGCGTGTTAGACGGCGTAACCACTAATCCGTCGTTAATGGCAAAAGAAGGTATCACCGGCAAAGAGGCGATACTAAAACATTATACTGATATCTGCACTATCGTAGAAGGCGATGTTTCTGCCGAAGTAATCGCCACCGATTTTGAAGGTATTGTGCGCGAAGGCGAAGAACTCGCTGCCCTTCATCCTCAAATCGTGGTAAAAGTACCAATGATAAAAGACGGTATCAAAGCCATTAAATATTTCACCGATAAGGGTATCCGTACCAACTGTACGCTGGTATTCTCAGCAGGACAGGCACTTTTGGCAGCCAAAGCAGGCGCTACTTATGTGTCGCCTTTCATCGGTAGACTCGACGATATCTCAACCGACGGACTTTCGCTCATCGAGGACATACGTCTCATTTACGATAACTATAACTTTGAGACACAAATCCTTGCTGCTTCTGTCCGTCACACAATGCACATACTCGAATGTGCTAAAATAGGTGCCGATGTCATTACTGCACCTCTTTCGGCTATCACAGGGCTTCTCAAACACCCTCTTACCGACAGTGGCTTAGCTCAATTCTTAGCTGATGCAAAGAAATTGGGATAATTAGCAATATACTTTTAATTATGTCTAAACTCCCAAAACTATATATCATAGCAGGGTGTAATGGAGCGGGAAAAACAACAGCTTCCTTTACTATTTTGCCCGAAATACTTGGCTGCAAAGAGTTTATCAATGCCGACGAAATCGCTAAGGGACTATCGCCTTTCCAGCCCGAAAGTGTGGCTATGCAAGCAGGGCGAATAATGCTCGCTCGTATGGACGAATTATTGCAAAAAGGAGAAACTTTTGCCTTCGAAACTACTTTGGCTACTAAAAGCTATAAGCAAAAAATAGAATGGGCACAAGCTAATGGCTATGAGGTTACGCTGTTGTTCTTTTGGTTAGACTCACCCAATATAGCTAAAGAACGGGTCGCCCAGCGAGTTGCTGAAGGAGGTCATAGTATTCCCTTAGAAACCATTGAAAGAAGATATTATAACGGCATTGCCAATCTCTTTACTATCTATATAGATATAGTAGATATTTGTTATATATTTGATAATTCAGAAGGGAGAAAGGAACTTATAGCTCAAAAGGAAAGGCATAAGGATATAGTAATTTATAACAACGACAAGTTTAACTTGATGAAAAATAATGATGAAAGAGGAAATAACTAAAAAAGAAAGTCTAAAAGACAAACTTTTAAAAGGTTTAGACCTTGCTTATGAGCGAATGATTGCCGAAAAACGCAAGAATAACCAAAAGATTGTGGTGCGCCGCGAGGGAAAAATCGTAACTATCACTCCATAGGAATTAGCAAAAGTATCAATTAACACATTAATTAACGTCAGTTCGATATAACAAAACACTGATTTACAATTATATTTGCATTACAATCTGTGTAAATCCAGCAGCGCCAGCTACCTATCCGTGCATATTATATTTGTTAGTTATCAATTGAAAGACTATCCGTGTTAAATTCGTGTGATTCGTGTAATCCGTGCGAGAGCTAAAAAACAGCGAAGCTGTTTATTTATTTGATTAATAAATGTTTAACTATATATTTCTTACAACGAACTCACATTAATTAAGTTTATGACCTAAGACATTAAAAACAGGAAAGGGGCTCAAAAGGCGGTAGATATCCCTGCCGAAGTACTTTCGCTACTAAGTGCGGGCAGCATAGAAACGGTAAATCTTACCGAATGGTTAGCAATAGACCATTCACAGAATACTATTAGACTTATAGGAGCATTGTTATACGAAAAATATGCAAATACTGACCTCTATGATCCTTTGTTTAAGCAACTCATACACTTAATACCAAATCATAGAAGAAGACGATGACGACCGCCAAGAGGAACTAATAGAGCTATTTGATAGCAATGTACCTCACCCTGAAGGCAGTTCGTTGTTATTCTATCCGGAAAACTACAACGCCCGCACTATGACGACCCCACCGTCGAGGAAGTAGTAGACAAATGCTTGGCGTATCAACTGATTATAATTAACTAATAAAAATGTGTCAATTGGCAAATATACTAATTAACAAATTACACAATGACCACAAACGAGTATCATCAACCCATAGGGGAGGCATTACCTGATTTTTCAGTAGGAGAACCCCCTCATATAACTCTTTTAAAGGGAAATTATTGTCTATTGGAACCTCTTTCTGTAGAGAAACATTTAGACGATTTGAGTGATTTCTATTTGGAAGCCAATGCCGTAATACCTGATTGGACGTATCTACCTATAGCTCCTATGAAGGATAAAGAGGAGTTGCACGCTTTACTCACTGAGCAGGAAGCCTCTGCTGACCCTTATTTTCTGACAATTGTAGATAAGCAAACACGAAAAGCCGTGGGTACGCTCTCTCTAATGCGTATAGACCCTAAAAATAGAGTGATAGAAGTGGGATGGGTTATCTATTCGCCGGCTTTACAGCGTACGCGTATGGCTACAGAAGCACAGTATTTGTTGGCGAAATATGTGTTTGAAGTCCTCCAATATAGGCGTTACGAATGGAAGTGTGACAGCCTTAATGCACCTTCGCGCCGTGCTGCGGAACGCTTGGGCTTTGTGTATGAGGGCACATTCAGGCAGGCAGTGGTTTACAAAGGGCGTTCACGCGACACCGCTTGGTTTGCTATGATAGATAAGGAATGGACTGACAATAAATGTATTCTTGAACAATGGCTCTGCCCTGAGAATTTCGACTCGCAGGGTAAGCAACAGAAATCTTTGAAGAAGTTGAGAGAATTAATTAGCAAAAGAATAGATGAATCAATAGTAAAACCTTACATTTTAAATAACTCTGAATGACTTCCAAGTCTCATCAAATAAATTACTTTTTCATCATCAGAATTACAATCCTAAAAAAATAGGATAATCGACTTCATTAATCGTTGCTTGTAATACAATTGAGTTCATAATACTTCTTGTTTTTTTTCTCAAAGGTACAAAATAATTGACAATCTACAAATTGGCTAATTGACAAATTATTACTACCTTTGCCCCCTAAATAATTTTTCACTTTTCATTTCTCACTTTTCAATTATATGAACTGGACAACCGTAAAAGAATACGAAGATATTACGTATAAAAAATGTGACGGCGTAGCGCGTATCGCCTTTAACCGTCCCGAAGTGCGCAATGCTTTTCGCCCTAAAACTACCGCCGAACTGCTCGACGCGTTCAAAGATGCCTATGAAGATATCAACATAGGCGCCGTTTTACTTTCTGCCGAAGGTCCCTCTCCCAAAGATGGCGTATGGAGTTTTTGCAGTGGTGGCGACCAAAAAGCGCGTGGTCATCAGGGGTATGTAGGCGACGATGGCTACCACCGTCTCAATATCCTCGAAGTGCAACGCCTTATTCGCTTTATGCCCAAAGTGGTGATAGCAGTTGTGCCCGGTTGGGCAGTAGGGGGCGGACACTCATTGCACGTGGTATGCGATCTTACCCTTGCCAGCAAAGAACACGCTATTTTCAAACAAACCGATGCCGATGTAACGAGTTTTGATGCTGGTTATGGGTCGGCTTATCTCGCCAAAATGGTCGGACAGAAGAAAGCCCGCGAAATCTTCTTCTTGGGGCGCAACTATTCTGCTCAAGAGGCTTTCGAGATGGGAATGGTAAACGCCGTAGTCCCTCACGACGAGCTCGAAGCTACCGCTTTTGAGTGGGCGCAAGAGATAATGGCTAAATCGCCTACCTCTATCAAAATGCTGAAATTCGCTATGAACCTCACCGATGACGGTATGGTTGGGCAACAAGTATTCGCAGGTGAAGCCACCCGTTTAGCATATATGACCGATGAAGCCAAAGAAGGACGCGATGCCTTCCTCGAAAAACGCAAACCTAACTTCGAAAAGAAATGGATTCCTTAACAATTTGCTAATTCAATATTATGACTGAAAAATTTACCTTAAATGAAGATGCTCAAGGCAATAAAAATCCTATATTGCCAGAGGGAGTGAAAAACTACCTCATCGATATTGATGGTACGGTAGGCGAGGATATCCCCAATGAAGAACCCGAGCGAATGGCTACTGCCGAGGTATTTCCCGATGCCTTAGCACAAGTAAACAAATGGTATGATGAAGGTCACGTGATTTACTTTTTCACCTCACGCACCGAAGCACACCGTAAGGTTACTGAGCAATGGCTCAAAAAGCACGGCTTTAAGTATCACGGCATCATCTTTGGCAAACCTCGCGGAGGCAACTATCATTGGATAGACAATCACATCGTAAAAGCTACCCGCTACAAGGGCAAATTCACCGATTTTGTCCTCAAAGAAGAAACCGTAGAAGTGTTTAATGATTAGTGCGAGCTTGTAGCTCGTGCCAAATTGACAAATCGACAAATTGACAAATTACAGCCCGTGCGGCTCGCACCAAATCGACAAATTACAGCTCATACAACTCATACCAAATTTGCTAATTTCCAAATTTGCTAATTTTCAAATTAGATTATTATGATTCCAACAATGGCAGAACTCTCAGCTCGCGGCGAAACCCCCGAAGTACTCTTCTGGGTAGGCTGTGCTGGTAGTTTTGACGACAGAGCTAAACCTATTATTAAAGCCTTTGCCCACCTCTTGCAAAAAGCAGGGGTGCGCTTTGCCGTACTCGGTACCGAAGAGAGCTGTACCGGCGACCCTGCCAAGCGTGCAGGTAACGAATTTCTCTTCCAAATGCAGGCAATGACGAATATCAAAGTGCTGAACAGCTACCATATTACTAAGATAGTAACTGCTTGTCCACACTGTTTCAATACTCTTAAAAACGAATACCCTGCCTTAGGCGGACACTATGAAGTCCTCCATCATACCGAATTGCTCAAAACTTTGGTGCAGGAAGGCCGACTTACCATTGAGGACGGTGCTTTTAAAGGTAAACGCATCGTCTTTCACGACCCTTGTTATTTGGGCAGAGCCAACAAGGTGTACAATGCCCCGCGTGAACTCTTACAAAAACTCGATGCTGATTTGGTAGAGATGAAGAGTTGCAAGGCACGTGCTCTTTGTTGTGGAGCGGGAGGCGCTCAGATGTTCAAAGAAGCTGAAAAAGGCGATAAGGATATCAATGTTTTGCGCACTGAGCAAGCCCTTGAAGTGCACCCCAATATCATCGCTACCGCTTGTCCCTTTTGTAATACTATGATGACCGATGGTATAAAGACAAAAAACAAAGAAACACAAGTAAAAGTATACGACATCGCAGAATTACTTGAGAACAGTGAAAAATGAAGTTCCTTCTGCTCTATGAAATCCTCTACGTCCTACTGATAATCGCTATTTGTTTGCGCATCGTGTGGGACACCCGTTCGGTGAGTAAAGCCTTAGCATACTTGCTCTTGGTTATCTTTGTGCCTATATTGGGGGCTATCTTTTACTTCTCATTTGGTATCAACTATCGCAAGCATAAAATATACCACAAAAAGCTCACTATCGACCAATCCTTTCGTCAGCGATTAGAACATATCTATCCGCAGATACGTGCCCATCTAAACTCGCTTGATACTGCCTTCATCACTCCCTATGAAAAGAGTTTACGCTTCCTCTCGAACATAGAAGAACGCCTCTCTATTATCCCTAACGAAGAGGTAAAGGTGATATGCAACGGCGAAAACCTCTTCCCTGAACTACTCGACGCCCTACGCACAGCAAAGCACCATATTCATATAGAGTATTACATCTACGAGAATGACCACATAGGCAATGCCATTAAAAATATTCTTATTGAGAAAGTGCGGGCAGGGGTAGAAGTGCGCTTTATTTATGATGATTTCGGAAGTCAGGGCATTCGCAAGAATATAGTAAAAGAACTCTTAGCCAATGGTGTGCCTGCTTTCCCTTTTTACAAAATCAACTTTGTAAAACTCGCTAACCGTATGAACTACCGCAACCACCGCAAGATAGTGGTGGTGGACGGCTATACCGCTTTCGTAGGAGGCATCAATATCAGTGATAAGTACAACAACAATGAGCCTAATGCCCTCTATTGGCGGGATACTCACCTAAAAGTACGAGGTTACTCAGCTCACGTATTGCAAGCAGTATTCTTACAAGATTGGAATTTTTGCAGTGAGGAAAACGTAGCTATCGATGCACCTTACTTTCCCATAGTCACACAGCCCTACCCTACCGATTATTTTACACAAATCGTCTCTAGCGGTGCAGATTCTGACTTATCTAACATTCTCTTCGCTACCGTACAACTCATCTACGCTGCCAAGCGTGAAATCCTGATTACCACTCCTTATTTTATTCCCGACACTTCGCTACAAGAAGCCCTCATCATTGCGGCACTTAGCGGGGTAGAGGTGAAATTACTTGTACCAAAAGAAGGCGATTCGGTGTTTGTGCATACGGCTAGCGAGTCGTTTTTTGAAGAACTGCTAAAGGCAGGGGTAGAAATCTACCGATACGAAAAGGGCTTTGTACACGCCAAGACTTTTGTGATAGACGGCGAAGTAGCCTCAGTAGGGACAGCTAACCTTGATGCGCGCAGTTTCGACCTTAACTTTGAAGTGAATGCCTTAGTGTACAACAAAGAAGTTGCAGGTGATTTGCGCAGGATTTTCTATAAGGATTTAGAAGACGCAAGTTTTTTAAGGTTAGAAGCGTGGGAAAAGCGAAGTAAGTTCAAACAGCTTATAGAACGTATCGTGCGGTTGTTTTCACCCTTCTTGTAAAACAAAAAAGGCTTCCTTATAGGAAGCCTTTCGTTGGTCTACTAGGACTCGAACCTAGAATAACAGAACCAAAATCTGCTGTGTTACCATTACACCATAGACCAATCACATTTCATTTTTGCGGTGCAAAGGTACTGCTATTTTTCTAATCTGCAAATTTTTTAATAGTTTTTTTACGAAAAATCTATTAGAAACAAATAAAATACTTTATAATTAAGCAGTTAATCACAGTTCTCTTCTGATAGTATTCTATTTTTTAACAAGTAAAAGCACTGAATCCTTCCCATTCTTCTTTCGTATTCCTTCATCTGAACTACACTCACTAAAAAGCCTCATTGCTGCGCAATGAGGCTTTTGTCATTCGTTAATACTCCAAGTTTCTTCTACTTCCCAGTTGGCGCGAAGTTCTATGAGTTGTGGGAAATACCAGACTCGCTCGGGCTGGCGTTGTTCAAGGAAACTACCTGTGTCCCACTCTCGATTAGCATTCTTGTCCTCTATCAGGCGTAAGCGGAACTTACTGGGGTTTACGTTCTCGAACAGGTATTGCTCTTGTGGTTTTTCAACATAAAGCTCTCTCACTACCTCGGTAGCTTTTTCATTGGTGAGTTGCAAAATAACAGGGTATTGCAAGGTCTTCTCATCGGTGTTGAGGTGCAACTTAAAGATGGCTACTTCTTCGAGTTTTTTGGTATGTAGGTTTACTTTTAGGGTATCGTTCGTATGTCCAAAAAAGTCGGTGAGCGCATTAGGGAGTGCTTCTATGCGGTAGGTCTCGTCATTCTTTTTATCGAATAGCACATAGTATTCTAAGCGATTAGGGGCTAATTGCGTTTTAAACGGAACAGCTATCGCCGTAGAATCTTTGCCTGCAAACACTTTTAGCTTAGTGCTATCGGTCTTTACTATGGGGATATTACTCCTAAAACCAAAGTCTTTGTACATCGGCAAATCACCCGAAAAAAGGTTCTCTATCTGCAAACTGTCGTTCTTCATTTCCTTTATACGGACTTTAAACGTATCAATTTTTTTCTGTTTTGCTACTGTAAATACCAAAGAATCCTTCTGTTTAGGGCTATACCACAGGTTGAGCGTATCTTTCTTGGGGTCTTTGGAGACGATATACTTAAAATCTTTACTCACCGGTGATATCGGCTTGATGCTCACACTATCGGTTTTACCTTCGAAGCCAAACTGTATATGGTTACCCGCCACTTGTGTAGGGCGGTGTGCTTTATAAGGGGGCACTTCTTTGAACAAGCGCAATTTGGGGTAGAAACCCTGTGGATTCCCCTTCAAATCGGCGACGGTGATAGGTTCTTCCATAAAGGCAATTTTGTCGTCTTTGGGATTGAACAGATAGTTGGCACTCTTCTCTTTCAGCGCAATGAGCTTGTATTTGCCTTCTTTGAGGTATTCGAGCACAAAGCTATCGAGACTATCGAGCGTATTAGTAACGTAAGTAGGTTGCGTTTTGTACACGAGCGAATCGTTATACTGCTCATTATAAGGGTAGAGCATCACCGTTACAAAGTTATCGGGTTTAGGGGCAATGGCATCGGCAATATCACCTTCATACCAAAGCGAGTCGAGCGCATCGCCAGTGGAAAACACGTATTTAAAATCGGACAAAGGATTGCCTTCGTTGTAATCCTGAATGCTATTGCCGAAGTTCAGCACGTAGGTAGTATTGGGTTTTAGGGTATCGATAATGTTTATTTCCAACCATTTCGAAGCTGAAGTAGGCGAAATAGTAGGGAAGGTTTTCATCGGGGGGGAGATGATAAGCTGTTTGCGCACGTCTTTGGTAACCACAAACTCATCGAACTGCAAACGTATTTTCTTGCCGTAGAACTTCATTGCTCCCGACCTTGGCACCGACTGCAAAAGGACAGGTGCAGTAGTATCTTTGGGACCTCCTGTGGGCGAACCACGACGGGCGCACTGCCACAGCAGTAAGGCGATGAATATAGTGAGCAGTATGGGGAATCTATGTTTCATATAATGAGTTACAAGGTAATTTTTTGCAAAAGTAGTAAATAATTAGTGAATTGGCAAATTCAGCTAATAGTACACTGACAAATCTATCCATTAATAAAAATGTTAATACTTGTTAAATGCTTGCGTTTTTTTCAGATTTAAGAGCTGAGTATCTTAAAACTTTTTAAAAACTATAAATATATAATAGTCAATATATTGTCTTTATTTTTATATTTTACTTTTTAGCTACTTTAACCGAAGGTAAGACGAACCTAAGGCGAATCTAAACCGAAGCTAAGGCGAAGGAAAGGCGTTAGAAAACTGAATATCAGATGGGTAAAAAAGGCTGATTTTTTTTGAACAAAATGCAGGTAAAAGTGTTTTTTTAACAAAAAAACCGCAAAGTATTTCATCTGCAAATTGTCTATTCTGTTAAAGTGTTGCTTTGTATCCAAAGGCTATCTATAGCTATTTTGCCAAAAGCCGACTTGTCATCTGCTAAGCTACTGTATTGTTCAAACGATACCTCAGGGGTAGTAAGCAGGCGTTTTTCGGTTTGTATAGCCTTAAAGTACTCTGCTTTACGCTGTTGCCATAGTTCCCAAAAGGGCGATTTATAACCGTAAATACTCGTGAGGATTTTAATTGTTTCTTCTTGCAAGGCAAGCATCTCTACCAATGCTTTTGTATCGCCCTCGTCTACTAAGGCGTCTAAACAAAGCACCGTATTGTAATAGGTATAACCCGCTTTACAGAGCAAGTGCAAGGTTTCCGCACTTACAGTAGGAAAATAAGCGTGAAACAACGCAGGGTAATGCTTGTAAAATTCTGGAAATTTCTCAGTAGTGAGCATAAGGCTATTGGTTTATAAAATCTTGTTCTTCTTTGGTGAGTAAAAACTTGGCTTCACCTTGTTTATGAGGGGTAACGTATTCAAAGAAAGGTTTTTCAACCTCTATTCTGTCATTCTTTTTTATTTGTCCTTTTGTTACACCTGTACGCAAGAAAGATTGTTCTGTTTGAAGATTATCCCTTTTGTTATTATATTCAATACCTCCTTTAGCTTTTACATAAAGACTGCTAAACAATAATTTGTTCTTATAATTACTGAAAGTAATGTCTAAGGAGAAATTATCTGAGATAGATTTAAAGGGAATTTTGCTTTCCTTTGAAACATTTTCACTTACAGAACGCTTGGTATCATTAAAAACAATACGTTTCACTGCATTAGTGTGATTATCAAAATAAATAACCGAATTAGTTAATTTAAGACTGAGCTCTTTTTTGATAACAATGTCTGCATTAAAAGTTACTTTGGTGTAATCAGCATTCTTTTCAACTTTTTTAATTTCAATATTCTCTCCATAATATTTTATGAAAGATAGATAACTATTGGGGTAAAGAAATTGAAATAGGTTTTTAGGATCTAAAAAAGCTCCTTGCGTAGTTTTATTCTTATCATTCTTTATGTGAGAATAATCAGTATTTTTGAGTGCAACAGCCAACTGTTTATCTAATGTTTCTTGTGGGATATATAGATATTGTTTAAACCACCAATCTAATTGTACTTGATAAAGCCGTGTAAGGGTATCATTTCTTATAAACTTTTCTCTATAAGTACATTCTAATGTTTTAGCATTAGTTTCATAGAGTTTTTTATAATTATCTAACACGTATCCTACTTGTTTTTTTAAATCAAAATTATAAATAACTACCTCATCAAGCACAATTTCTTCAGGAGTTAAATACAGAGTGCTAAGAGAAGTGTCTTTATTTATAACTAATTTCTTTGTCGCATAACCTACACAACTTACAATTAAGCTATCTTGTATGCTAAAATCTATTTTTGCCTTACCCTCTTCATTAGTAATTGTTCCTTTTTCAAGATTAGGCAGATATAGATCACATTGCTAATAGGCTGTTTGGTTGTGTTATCCAAAACATTTATAATCTTCTGTTGTGCAGCAAGAAATTGAAAAGAAATTAGTAGTAAAATTGTTGTTATATGTAATTTTAATTTCATAAGTTTCTTATATTAAATGTTTAGATATTATGGCTATTGGTTTATAAAATCTTGTTCTTCTTTGGTGAGTAAAAACTTGGCTTCACCTTGTTTATGAGGGGTAATGTATTCGTGGAAAGACTTTTGAATATCTATTCTATCCTCTTTTTTAATATGTTTGTTCTGTACTCCTGTACGCAAAAAACTATGTTCCAAAAAGAGTTTATCTCTTTTTCCTTTGTATTCAATAGCTCCTATGAGTCTTACATAATAAGAACTAAATAGTAGTTTGCCTTTATAGTCAGTTAAAGTGAGTTCCAAACGATAATTATCTGTAATAGACTTATAAGGAACTTTAGTTTTCTCAGAAATTTTATCACTTATACCTTGATGTATGTCGTTAAAAATAACTTTTCTCACAGCATTGGTAGTATTGTCAAACACCAATACCGAGTTTTCAAGTTTTAGATTTAGCTTTTTATTGATAACGATATCAGCGTTAAAAGTTACTTTAGTAACCTCTTTATTTTTCTCTACTTTTTTGATATCAATATTTTCACCAAATTGATCTATAAATGACAAATAGGTGTTCACAAAAATATATATAAACATTGGTTTTCTTTCTACATAAGCAGAACGAGCCGCGACTTCTTCTTGGCTTAACATTTTAGAGTAGTCAATATTCTTAAGTCGGATTTGTAATAGTTTTTCTAAAGGTTGCTTGAAAGAAGTATAACGATAACTTTTGCTCCACCAATCTAACTGCACTTGATAGAGGCGTGTAAGGGTATCATTTCTTATCATCTTTTCTCGATAGGTACACTCTAATATTTTAGCCTTAGTGTCATACAATTTGAAGTAATTATCTAAAACATACTTTACTTTCTTTTTTAAATCAAAATTGTATAACACAACTTCCTCAAGTTGTATTTCCTGAGGATTGAGATAAATGGTTGCTTTGGCAAAGGTTTTATCTGTAAAAATCTTTTTAGTTTCATAGCCTATATGGCTTAGGGTAAGGGTGTCATTCTCTATGGTAATTTTTGCCTTGCCTTCTTCGTTAGTAATAGTGCCGTTAAGCGTGTTGGTATAATACACTTCGACATTGGAAATAGCTTTATGAGTAGTAGCGTCGAATAGGGTAAGCTCAGCTACTTGGGCGTGTAAGGTAGTAGTTGTGAACAATAGGATCAAGAATAGTGTTTTCATTTTATTATATTTTTGCGCCAAAGGTAGTAATAATTAGTAAATAACGTACCTTTAAAAATTAGAGATTACACGATATTCTTTCTGGTTATGAGCTTTATTGATAAAGTTACGCATTTCATTGGTAAGAGGCAATTGGTTTTGGGTCTCCCAAAATTCTTTGTTATAGGGCACCTCTAATTTAAACAGTTCTTTTTTACCATTTACATTGGCTTTAAAAGTACTGAGGTCTGAAAAAGGGTGGGTAACAATGAGCTCGAAACTTACATCATATACTATTCTTTCTTCGCCTACATATCCTTCTACTTTTGCGTTAACTATGGCATTGGCTATAAAATACTTGCCTTTTTTAGCATCTTTCTCAAGCTTATTTTTACAATAATAATCAATAGTTCTATACTTTATAAAAGGCTTTTTAGTATAGGGTATTTTATGAATAGTTTTAGGGTTGGTTTTATAAATACGTTCTTTAATAGCATAATCATTAGTATTGATGATAAAATATCCTATTGATTTTTGATAATCATCTTCGCTTTTAGGTGTATATTCTATCTTCTGATGTTGTTCATCTACAGTTTTAGGTCGTGAAAAATGATAGTTTTCTTGATTTAAAAATAGAATATTGCTCCACCATTGAAAAACATCATTTAAGGAAGGGATATTAAAATCGTCTGCTCGCATACCTTTCTTTTCTATACCAAATTTACGCATATTTAGCAATTGAAAGGTGAAATTTTTCTTGGCTCCTAATAATTTATCGCGCTTGATACGCCCACTGAAATCTTCTATTTTCACGAGTTCACCATTGCGTTTGAGCACACAACGCAAAAAGAAATCTTCAACAAAAGGTTCCATAGGATAATTGGTGCTAGCGTGATTATAGGCTTCTTGTATAATGTTTTTGTTAGAAAGGGTTACTTCGTCTAACTGAAAAGGTTTTGGGGTAAGGTACAAGGTGTCTTTTGTACGACTCAGCGCTTTGAAAGTAGTTTTGAGGGTTTCATAGCCTAACATTTTTATAGTTACGCTATCGTTGGCTGAATAGAATACAAAAAGCCCGTCATCATTAGTGATAGTATAGTTACTTGCATTATGGATAGTAGCAGACCGTAAAGGAACTTTGGTATCTTTATCTAAAAGATACTTTGAGGTAGTGTGCTGTGCCACTACGCATTGACTACAAACCAAAGCTATACATACAACTGCTTTCATATAAATTATTTTATTATATTTTTGCGCCAAAGATAGTAATAATTAGTAAATAATATACCCTTGCACGACAAGCTTTTGCTAAATATCCCTATACCCTAAAAACTATGGTTTATGTTTTATTGAACTTATCCAATACAAATCTCTTTCCCTTTACTACCGAAAAACAAATGGTATAAAGTTACGAACTCACCAAGCAGAAAGATTTTCACGAGTTTCTCAAAACCCAAAATCATAAACTGTCTACCGTACTACGGTTGCCTGTGCGGCTCGCACTTGCCTGTGTGGCTCACACTGGCTATCGTGCTACAATCTACGGCTTAAATAAGAAAAAAGCTCCTCTTATAGGAGCTTTTTCTGAAAGAAATTTCAAACACAAATACAATGTAAAAGTCTCTAACTAATATGTGAATTCTATTGTTTTTACTTCTTTACCGTTTTCCTTTACAGTAGCTTTAAGAGGGTATTCAGTTTTAAAGTAACTATAAGTGGTTTCTTGCTCGTAACTACGTCCTGTTGTACCAGAATCCTTTACCGTTTTCTTGGTAATGTTATTTCTGGCGTATTGCTCATCTAAGAATACTTCGGGGTGAGTAGCTCTATAAGACAAATGCAAAAACCAAGGATTAGTTCTACCATCATACTGGTAGGTTGTTACCGAAGTCTTATTACCTGCCGTGTGAGTGTGTTCTCTTACCGTTTCGTTGTAGTTCAACACATAAGTATCTGTAGCAGTAGTGGTAGCGGTACTCTTCACTCCACTCGTTTCAGTGTATTCGCTTGTTACAGCCTTTATCTCATTGAGTACTTCACGATTGTAGACTACCACTGTATACTTAGTTACATTAGCCGATAACTTTTCACTTTTAGTATGTTTTTTTAACCTGCCACCATCATACTCATACTCATCTACGGTTGGTAAACTCTCTTTGCCTACCACAGTAGTTGTTTTCTTAAGCAAGCGTCCTCTTTCACTGCTATACTTGTCATACACAACTTCCTCTTTTTTCACATTGCCTTCTGTGTAAACCGTTTTGATAGGAAAAGTCCCGTCATACGAAGTCTCGTACACTTTTTCCACAGTTCTACCGGTGCCATCTATCGCTTTTATTGTGTGTTTGCGTACCAAGCCTAATGCGGTTTTCTCATATTCAAAAAGATTTTCAGTAGTTTGTGTTTGGGTACCTTGTGCAGGTAGGGTCGTCTCCACTATCTTATCTGCAAAATAGATAGGATCTGAAGGTGGTAAATCGTCGCCTTTATCACAAGCTGTGAATAAGCCAACTGTCGAAAGTAATAAAATAACTCTTTTCATTGTATATAATTATTTTGAAGATTATCTATGTTTGTAATACTCGTACTTTCTAAAACCTGCGCGAGTCTTTCCAAGCCAAAGACTTATACGCTATTTTTAATATGTGTGCTGTGTTACACTCCTTACAAAATAACTATTGTGCTAAAACACTGCAAGACACACTTGTTTACATCATATTTATACTAATTCTACTATCAAAAATCTTGCCATAAAGCACTTTTCCTCCTAAAAACACCCCTTTTTTAACATTTATTCGATATACCTCAAGCCTTCTTTCACCGTTTTTTAGTAACTCCGGCAATTTCTACCTCTTTTTACCTTTTACTCACATACCCAACTATGAGCCCTCGCTGACTTTACCTTTCCTTTTACGCCTGTGTGGCTTGCACCTTTTACCTACTCATACAGCTCACTCTGCCCGTCGTGCTAGAATCGCCCGTGCGGTTCGCACCTTTTACCTTTTACCTTTTACTTAAGAATAGGCGCTTTCACCCCTTCTCCAAAGCAAATATCCCCCGTAAATACAACCGCTTCGTCCCATAAACCTTCGTCGATAAACTGTTGTAATGTATAAGCCCCTCCTTCCACAATCATACTTTGTAAATTCATTTCATACAGTTTAGCACAAATTTGTTCCAAAGGTTTATGCTTAAAATCTATCGTGAAAAAATCAGTGTGTATCATCTCCGGAACAGACGTCTCTTCAGTAAAAAACAAAGTAGTTGTACGGTCGTTCCATACCGCAAATTCCTTCGGACTACGTAACTTCGGGTCAATTATTATCCTCACAGGGTTGCGCCCATACCAGCTACGGCTGTCCAACGAAGGATTATCCGCCAATACCGTTCCTACTCCCACCACAATACCCTGTTCCTCAGTGCGCATTTGGTGTGCTGTCTGGCGTGCATAAACGTCGCTAATCCAGTGCGGAGCAACCTCTTCTTTATGCAGGGGAGCTATAAACCCATCGCGCGTTTCAGCCCATTTTAGGATAATATAAGGGCGATGTTTTTCGTGAAAAGTAAAAAACCGCTTGTTCAGTTCCCTACATTCAGCCTCACACACCCCCACTATCACCTCACACCCTGCATTGCGCAGTTTTTCAATCCCTTTGCCGTGCACTTTCGCAAAAGGGTCGGTAGTACCAATCACTACCCGCCCTATCTTGTGAGCAATGATAAGGTCAGCACACGGAGGCGTTTTCCCAAAATGGCAACAGGGCTCTAAACTCACGTAAATTGTACTTTTCGGTAGCAGACTCTTATCCTTCACCGAGGTAATCGCCCGTACCTCAGCGTGTGCCTCACCCGCTTTCTGGTGCCACCCCTCCCCTATGATACGCCCTTCGTATACGATAACACTACCTACCATAGGGTTCGGATAGGTACTTCCTAAGCCATTATAAGCCAACTGAATGCACCTACGCATATACCACTCATCAATAGTTAATTCTGAGGTTGTCATAAGAAAAAAAATAACTTTTGGCGCAAAGATAATAAAATAACTCCTAAGTATAAAAACGACAAAATGTTTTATACAATTTTAACAATTCATAACCCATTGAAAATAAACAATCTATATAGCATTTCTATATCTATCTTCCAAGATTCGTATAAGCTTCCTATAAGCTTTCTATAAGCTAAGTACACTTTTTTCATAGTTTTCTTTTATCTCGGTATTTTCCGATATTATCCTAATACCTTTTGATATCTTCCGAAAACCCAACATCTTTTTTGCAGTATATGCTACTTTTCAAATGATAAAACTAACGCTTCAAAAATTAAGACAAATCTATACAAACTAAACAAAACCTTTCTTGTTTGATTTTGTTGTAATCTGTTCTATTTCTCTCCCGAAGGGAGATTTTCTTTTAATTTTGAAACCAATTTATTTTAAATTTCTGCACCATCAGGCGCTCTTCCACTAAAAGAAAATTTCGTACTACGACCTTTGCCAAAGTTGATTATCAGTATTATTGGCATTTTTGGCATTGTTGGTATTTTTGGCATTAATCAGTATTATTGGCATTATTGGCATTTTTTGGTATTAAAAATTAATTTCGTACCTTTGCCTCCTCATTAACCATTAACCTCTAACCACTAATCATTAAAAGCAATATGCCCCATTATTTCTCTTCCGATTTTACACTCGGAATCCTTGGCGGAGGTCAGTTAGGCAAGATGCTCCTTACCGAAACCCGCAAGTTCGATATCACCACCAAGGTGCTCGACCCCTCCCCCGATGCTCCTTGTCGCATTGCCTGCAATACCTTTGTGCAAGGCAACCTTACCGACTTTAATACCGTGTATAACTTTGGTAAAGACGTAGAGGTACTCACCATTGAAATCGAAAACGTAAACGTAGAAGCCTTAGAGAAACTACAAACCGAAGGGGTAAAAGTATATCCGAGCCCTCAAACTATCAAGAATATCCAAAATAAAGCCTCTCAAAAACAGTTTTATGCCACTCACGGTATCCCTACCGCTCCTTTTCAAGTCTTCCAAAATACCGAAAGTCTGAAAAAGGCAATCAATGAACAACAGCTCACTTTACCTTTCGTGTGGAAGTCAGCACGCTTCGGGTACGACGGTAATGGCGTGAAAATCGTCCGCCAGCTCACCGACCTGAATTTTTTACCTAACGACCAGTGCATTGCCGAAAGCTTAGTGCCTTTCAAAAAGGAATTGGCAGTAATCGTAGCCCGTAATGCAAAGGGTCAGGTGCGTACCTACCCTGTGGTAGAAATGGAGTTCCACCCCGAAGCCAATCAGGTGGAGTATGTGCTCTGTCCTGCGCGTATTGAAGAGGCTGTCGCTCAAAAAGCTCGTACTATTGCAATACAAGTAGCCCAAGCTTTTGAAGTAGTAGGACTCTTAGCCGTCGAGCTCTTTCAAACAGAAAACGATGAGATTTTGGTAAACGAAGTCGCTCCTCGCCCACATAACTCAGGGCATTACAGTATCGAGGCAGCTTATACCAATCAGTTTGAGCAACACCTGCGCGCTATCTTAAACCTGCCCTTAGGAAGTACCGAAAGTAAGGTCGCAGGTGTAATGGTGAATCTTGTAGGAGCAGAAGGCTATCAAGGAAAGGTAGTGTATGAAAACATCGAACAGATAATGGCAATGGAAGGCGTAACCCCCCATATCTACGGCAAAAAAGAAACACGCCCTTTTAGGAAAATGGGACACGTAACTATTGTAAACCCCAATATCAACAAAGCACGCCAAATAGCCGAACAAGTAAAGAACACCATACGCGTAATCGCCTAATATATAGACCGTCTCATATTCTCCCTTTGGAGGTAGCCAGCGACAGCTGGGTATGTGTAAAGGGGGGAGGTTTAAATTATATATAACAATATGGGAAGCAAAAACAAACTCAAACGCTTTGAAGAAAATAAAACCTTTGCCAATGTAATCCAACCTTCACGCAAAGAGCTCCTTAACGGTGCTTTTGCCTATAAAGGTCGGTGGAACGAACTCTTTTTTAAGAACAATCACCCTATCGTCTTAGAATTGGGTTGTGGTAAAGGTGAATACTCAGTGGGCTTAGCCAAACGCTACCCTCAGAAGAATTTTATAGGTATCGATATCAAAGGAGCACGCTTTTGGCGAGGGGCTAAAACTGCTACTGACGGAAATATTACCAATGTAGCCTTCTTGCGCACCCAAATAGAACTCATCGAATGTTGTTTTGCCCCTGAGGAAGTAAGCGAAATATGGATTACCTTCCCCGACCCTCAAATCAAATACAAGCGCACCAAGCACCGCCTTACAAACGCCGATTTTCTAACGCGGTATCAGCATATCCTTGCACCTGAGGGTTATATCCACCTAAAAACCGATAGTGAGTTTATGCACGGCTATACGCTGGGATTGTTACACGGAGCAGGGCATAAAGTACTCTATGCCAATCACAACATCTATAACAGCGACGGTGTACCCGAAGAAGTAACCGAAATTAAAACCTTTTATGAGCAGTTCTATTTGGAGCAGAACAAACCTATTACCTACATTCGCTTTCAGATAAAAAAAGATAATAATTAACAATTATCAATTGTCAATTGAAAAACTATCTGTGTAATCTGTGTGTAGTCTGAGAGCTGGCATAGCAGAGTATGTGTTTAAAGGCAACTTGTTGCCTATTTGTTTGATTTTTTAAAGATTTATAAGATTTCTAGTAGCGCAAGCTACATTTTTCTTACGTCGAACTCACGTTAATTAACATTGAAAACCCTAAAAAGTCTCTTTTGCATTTCACTTCCCTCTCAAAAAAGGCTATGGGCAGCTTACCTCTCTTTACGGGTTGTCCCCCCTCGGGGGAACGGGGGCTTATAGTCGAGTAAGTACATCTCACTTCCCCCTCAGAGAGGAGAAGGTTTATAATTAACAAGTTTATTCAACTCTTAATTTGCATTAAGTATTTATCAAATGAAAAAGAATATTATTTTAACGTATGTTTATCTCATCATTGTGATATCTTTCGCAATCATCTCTTGTAACAAAAACAGTAACACTGAAGAGATTCTACAAAAAGAAAATCCTAAAAAAGAGAACCCTAAAAAGGAAGAACCTAAAAAAGGAGACAGTTCTTTATTAGCTTATTCCAAGCCTTTCTATCTCTTTACTGAAACTAAGGCTTATGAAATGACTAAGCAAGAAAAAGACCCTTACTTAAAGAAACTCTATTACCAAATAGCCGCTACTCCCACAGCTGAATGGTTCGAAGGCGTAGAAGCCTTCGACGATACTACCTTAAAACGCCTCATCGAAGGCGCAAAGGCACAACAAAAAACACCTATCATCACACTCTACGGCATTCCTTATAGAGATTGTGGTTCGTATTCAACTGGAGGTCATAAAACGGCTACTTCTTATAAGGCGTGGATAGATCGCACCAGTGCTATTATTGGCAAAACCCCTATAATAGTGATTGTAGAACCCGATGCCCATAACTTTTGTTTAAAGAAAGGCTGGAAATACAACGATGCAAAATACAAAGAACGCGCTGAACTCCTCACTTATGTAGGAAAGACTTTTGCTGATAACAACCCGAATGCGTTGTTGTATTTGCATATTGGCGGAACAGAACTCAAACAAGAAGAAGCTGCCCAAGCGGTAATAGATGGCGGTATCCGGTATATGCGTGGCTTTGTTACCAACGTCGCCGACCACAGAGGGACTCCTCGGGCTGAAAAGTGGAGCGAAGAGTTCGTACAAACGCTCCAAAAGAAAAACTTAGGCACAAAATACTACGTGATAGACACCTCCCGCAATGGTATCGATAGCCCTAAACAAACCAATAAAGCTTATTATTACAGTTGTAACAATTTCAATGCCGCTTTAGGAGTACGCCCTACCACCAAAACCTCTGCTCCTCACGCCGACGCTTATTTGTGGATTAAACATCCTGGCTTATCCGATGGTACTTGTGCCAATGGCGATCCTAAGGCAGGCTCTTGGTATCCCGCAGTAGCAAAATCATTAGTGCAAAAAGCTATTGAAAAAGGAATTATAGAAGAGTGGAAAGTCCCTAACAACTTTTAAATTATCTTACTAAATAACTATGTTACATTCTCAAATTATAGGCGAAGGCACTCCCTTCATTATCCTGCACGGCTTTTTGGGTATGTCAGATAACTGGCGTACTTTGGGGCTCAAATATGCCGAAGCGGGCTTTCAAGTGCATTTAGTAGACCAACGCAATCACGGTCGTAGTTTTCACAGCCCCGATTTCAGCTATCCTCTAATGGCACAAGATTTGCTTGCATATGCTGATGCTCACGGATTGAAAGTCTTTCACCTGATGGGGCATTCTATGGGAGGCAAAACAGCAATGCTTTTCGCTACTGAACACCCCGATAGAGTGCTTTCTCTCATTGTTGCTGATATGTCGCCTAAATACTTTCCTGAGCATCACGGAGCTTGTTTACAAGGTTTAGCGTCCTTAAATTTCGATGTGATACATTCACGTACCGAAGCCGATAAAGCTCTTTCGGCTTATGTAAGCGATATAGGAGTGCGACAGTTCTTACTGAAAAACCTTTATTGGGAAACCAAAGACCGATTGGGCTTGCGCCTGAATCTCCCTGCTTTAATTGAGAATGAAAGCGAGATAGGAGCTGAACTCCCCGATAGTAACGTGTTCGAAGGTAAAACGCTCTTCCTAAAAGGAGAGTATTCTGAGTATGTGATGCCCGAAGACGAAGCCCTTATTCGCACTCACTTCCCGCACGCTATTATCGATACGGTGAGCAAGGCAGGACACTGGTTACACGCTCAAAACCCTACTGAATTTTACAATAAAACCATACATTTTCTATGCGATACTTTATAAGCTTATTCATCTCCGCAACCCTTGTTTTTGTATTGGGCTACCTAAATGTGGGTGCTCATATCGAGAACTTCTTTACAGCCCTCGTGGTAGCCTTTGTGCTCTCACTTCTCAATGGTATTGTACGCCCTATATTAGAGTTCATTGCCTTCCCTATTACCTTTATGACTTTTGGGCTCTTTTTATTTATCATCAACACTGTAATTGTGCTCCTGGCAAGCAAATTAGTAGGTGGCTTTGTAGTACACGGCTTCTGGGGCGGACTGATGTTCAGCACTTGCCTTTCGTTAGCTCAGGCATTAGCTCTTGCTCCTCTTGGGAAAGTAAGAAACTAATTATTGCCAAAGTTGAAATCACTCAAAAAACTTATCTTTCTTCAACTGTTAATTCTTAACCAAAATCCTCGTCTTTAAACCCTACTAAGTAGACCCTTTCTTTAGCACGAGTGATAGCCGTATAAAGCCATCGCAAGTAACCTTCATCTATGATATCATCAGGTAAATAAGGTTTCTCTACAAACACGGCGTCCCATTGCCCCCCTTGACTCTTATGGCAGGTAATCGCATACGAAAACTTCACCTGCAAAGCATTGAAATAAGGGTTTTCTTTCACTTTCTGATATCTTTTATAAGCCGTAGGTTCATCAGCGTAATCAGCGAGTACTTCTTCATAAAGCTGATTGCTTTGAGCCGGTGATAAAGCAGGAGCTTCACTGTTTAAGGTATCTAATAATATAACCGTATCAAACGAAGGCACTTCGGGATAATCAATAAGCTGAGCCGATACCTCAGCAAAGCGGAAACCATAGGCTTCTGTAAAGTCATAAAGTTGTAATACCTCTATAGTATCACCATTGGCAATAAAACTCACTTGCGAATTATCCTTACACCAGAAGTAATTATTCTTAACCACCATTAGCAAGTCACCCGCAGCTATTTCGTCTTCAACGTCTAAAATCACCCTGCGTATTTGGTTGTTCCAAGCCACCGCGCGCTTGTTGGAGCGCACTATCACCGTAGTTTCTTCTGAACCATAATCGTCATACGCCTCACTAATAGCGTCTTGTATTTCAGCCCCGTCAGTGAGTCGTATTATATCAGGGTGATGATTTATCTTAAAAGCGAACTGTTTTTCAGCAAGCGAAGAGAAAATGTGCTTGCGCAAACGGGTAGCATTGCGCAATATCCCCGACTTCCGTCGCTGGCGTACCACCTCAGTAAGCGTAACCGTGAGTACTTCTTTTTGAAACTGATATTCTAAATAAGGAATATTCAGTGCAGGACTTTCGAGGGTATTAACAGGAGGCAATTGCGCAGTATCGCCTATAAGTAATAGTTTGCAGTTTTTCCCAGAATACACAAAGCGCATTAAGTCGTTTAATAATGAAGGGCGCTCAAAGAGTTGATAGTCGTTATCAGCAATCATCGAAGCCTCATCTACTATAAATAAAGTATTTTGGAGCTTATTGGCACGCAGTTTGAAGGATACATCAGTACCATCAGCTTTGGAGTAATAAATATATTTGTGAATAGTGAAAGCCTGTCTTTGGGTGAAATAGGTCATCACTTTGGCTGCCCTACCGGTAGGTGCTAATAACACCGATTGGTGATTTATGAGCGGTAAAGTACGGATAAGACAGTTGGTGATAGAAGTTTTTCCGGTTCCAGCAAAACCTTTTAGTAAAAAAAGTTTATCAGAAGCATTCGCCGAGAATAGATATTCTGTAATCTTTTGTAAAGCAATATCTTGCGAAGGAGTAGGCTCGTGTTTAAAGGCACTAATAAGGGCGCTAAAAAAGGCTTTTTCGTTCATAATAAAAACAGTTCTGAGAGCAAAATTATAAAAAAAAGTTAAAATAATTTTTTTGTTTCAAAAAAAGATTGTAGTTTTGCGCAATACCAGTCAAGAAAGTTATTATTAATTTATAGAATTAAAACGATGAAAAAAATTGTAACTATTGCATTTTGGGCATTAGGTTTAGTATTTTGCTACCTAATTTACAGGTCTATCACAGGCCCTATTGAGTTCAAAAAAATTAAGGAGGAACGCTACACCGAGGTAATTAAGAAACTAAAAGATATCCGTGCAGCGCAAGATGCTTATTTGAGACTCAACGGCAAATATGCCGATAATTTTGATGAGCTTACTAAGTTCATCGAAACTGCACAATTTACTATTACTTCACAACGCGACACAAGCTGGAATGCTTTCGATGAGACTTTTAAAATTACGGTAATGCGCCAAGGTGTAGTTATTGATACTTTGGGACACGTATCAGTAAAAGATTCATTGTTTAAAAACGATAATCGTTATTTGCATTTGCGCGATTTACCTCCTATCAAAGGTAAAATTCCTGGTCAGTTTATAATGAAAACAGGAGAAATTACCGACAAAAACAATGTAAAATCTTCCGTTTTTGAAGCGTATGTGCCTAAGAGAGTGGTGCTACAAGGTCTTGATGAAGACTTAGTAGAAAAAGAAATTGCAAAAACATCGGTAGAAGATGTAAGAGGTCCTAATATTAAAGTAGGTTCACTCGAAGAGCTTACTGTAAACGGTAACTGGCCAACTTCTTATGACGCAAAAATTGCAAAGCAATAATCAGTTTAAAACGTACTTTAAGGAATTGTCCATTCAAATAAACTTGGATGGACTTTCTTTTTGTGTGTTTAACCCTGTACTCCTGTGTGTAGAGGCTATTTATAATTTTCCTATCAACTTCAGCTATAAGAGCAAAGAAGAAATTGATAGGCAAATTTATTTTGTGATACAAAGTGAAGACGACCTCCGCCAAGATTTCGATACTATTAAGGTTTTACACAATACCCCTTCTTTTGCTTTTATTCCACAGTCTCTTTACGGCGGAAAAGACGAAATGCTGGAATACCTCAAATACAGTATAGATGTATCGGAGGCGGAACCCTATACCGTGGAAATTGATAGAATCATATCTATTGAAACGGTGAATGCTTATTTGCCCAACACAATAGTAAATAACGCACTACTTTCTTATTACGGTAGGTTCGACTACCAACACTTTGCTACCTCACTACTACGTATGTTCCTCAAACACTACTCTTCGCACGCTTTCGAAGTGATGTATATCTATGCCGAAGTAGGCTCTTTTTACTTTGTAGTGTTTAGAGGTAAAAAACTGTATTACTTCAATAGGTTCAGTTATGAAACCATTGAAGACTTCTTGTATTATATTCTTTTCTCTATTGAACAATTGGATATCGATACTGAGCAAGTGCCTCTTTATATCACAGGGGAAGTAGAACCTACAGCACTGTTTTATAATAAGGTAAGGCGTTATGTGAGGTATATTTACCTCCTGAAATACCATAAGGAACATTTTGCTGCAGGAATGGACGAAGAGCTCATTCGTCGGAATTTTGTGCTCACCCAATCTTTTTAACCTATTGCTATGAAATTTTTGAACATATTGCGCAATACTTTTAAACTATACCAAAGTACTTTCGGAGTGCACCTTTTGGGCTCTCTTATTTTATTTACAGTAGTGTTTTTAGTTTACGCTTCTCTTATTACTACTATCTTCGGAATGCCTTTAGAGGATATTATTGCTCTGCAAAGCAATCCCGAAAAGCTTATCGCTTTAGTCAATAGCCGGAGTTTTGTTATTAAATTTTGGTTCTTCTCGTTACTTGTAGATGGCATCATTACCCCTTTTACAGCAGGTATTTACAAGAACTACGCGACGGTAATCCAAGGGGAACGCGCTACTTTGGGCAACCTATTCACTTATTATCGCGCTCCTGAAACAAGTGCTATTTTAAGCCACGTTATTCTGCAAATGTGTCTTAAAACTTTTATATTAGTAGGCTTTTCTGCCGTAGGAATGTACTCGTTAGGACTTGCCTTTAACACTATCATCTCGTTAGTATTTGTACTCACTATCCCGATTATTATTTTGGAAAACAAACCTCTTTTCAAGGCTATGGGAGAGAGTTATAGAAGAATAATGCTCACACCTTTCACTGCCCTTATCATTACCTTCTTGGGTTGTGTTTTTGTGTTAGCAGGCTTTCTTTCTTTTGGTATAGGCATTGTGATTACCTTCCCGATACTTTTTGCGAGCATTTTCAGTATATACCTTTCAATAAATAAAAGGTAAATAGTAAATTTGTGCTATGATTTACGCTACTTATACAGATGAAATAAGAAAAAGACTGTTGAAAATTAATAAAACAAATATATGAAAAAAGTAATGCTTTTGGGGCTCTTAACAATGGGCTCTTTTACTCTGAACAGTTGCGACGAATTGCAACAAGTTATGGGCAACACTACCCAAGGTGGTAGCGGATTTAATGTAGCCAGCGGACTCAAACAAGCCCTTGAAATGGGGGTAAGTAGTGGGGTGGATTTGCTGAGCAAAGACGGTGGTTATTTTAAAGACCAAGCAGTGCGCATTCTCTTACCCGAAGAACTCCAGAAGGTAGATAAAACTTTGCGTTCGGTGGGGTTAGGTTCTTTGGCTGACCAAGGGCTAAAAGTACTAAACGAAGCAGCCGAAAATGCTGTGAGCCAGGCGAAGCCTATCTTTTTATCGGCGATACGAAATATGACCTTTACCGATGCGATGAACATCTTAAAAGGTGACAATACCGCAGCGACTACCTACCTAAAAAACAGCACTTATAGTTCTTTGGAGACTGCTTTTGCTCCCAAAGTGCAAGCCTCGCTTAGTGAAGTAGGTGCCGATAAAGTATGGGAGAACATTATCAACAAATATAACCAAATACCATTGGTAAAGCCCGTTGAACCGAACCTTACTAAATACGTTACCCAACAGGCTATCAATGGGTTGTTTGTGAAGGTGGGCGATAAGGAGAAGGAAATACGCACGAACATAGCGGCGCGCACTACCCCTCTACTAAAATCGGTGTTTGCGATGCAGGATAATAAATAATAGCAAATCCCTTATAATAATCGCCGTGTGGTATGAATACCGCACGGCGATTTTGTATTCCTATATACGCCGAACCTATACCGAACATATAGTGGCTTTACAGTGGCTCTACAGTGGCTCTACAGTGGCTCTACAGTGGCTCTACAGTGGGTCTACAGTGGGTCTACACCGAACAATAATAGGTATTAAACTGAATAGCAGACGAATACATTTGCTACTTCATTTAATATCTTATAGTTTTGCGCCACTAATCGACAAATTGACATATTGGTTAATTGATAAATTATGCTTATCTTTGCACTTCACATAAAAAACATTAGCCGTTTGTGCTAATGACTAAAAACTAACATCTAATATCTTACATTATGAGTTTTTTGAAAAAGCTTTTTAATTTACATCAGGGGGAAGAGAAAAAGGAAAAAGTAATTGAAGATATCCTTAGCAATATCTCTTTTCGTGGTGCTAATCTATGGATTTTGGCTTGTGCTATCCTGATTGCTTCTATTGGGTTAAACGTGAATTCTACTGCTGTAATCATTGGGGCGATGCTTATTTCTCCTTTGATGGGACCTATCGTGGGGGCAGGATTTGCGCTTGCTACTTACGATTTCGACCTGTTGAAGAAAACTGGCAAGAGTTTGCTCATCGCTACTGTGGTGAGTCTTATAGTATCGTTTATCTACTTCTATATCAGTCCGTTTAAAGATGTACAGTCAGAGCTTTTGGCACGTACTTCTCCTACCATTTACGATGTGCTTATCGCCTTTGTAGGTGGGTTGGTAGGAGCTATCTCCCTCACCCGTCAAGACAGAGGGAACCCTATACCAGGGGTGGCAATTGCTACTGCTTTGATGCCACCGCTTTGTACAGCTGGATTTGGCTTGGCTACGGGCAATATTAGTTTTTTTTTAGGAGCTTTCTATCTATATAGCATCAACTGTTTCTTCATTGGGATTGCTACTTTCCTCATCATCAAATACCTAAAATACACTCCTAAAAACACGGGTAATGAGGCACTCAACAAGCGTTTGCGCGTTGTTATCACCACATTGGTAATCCTTATTGTTACCCCTAGTTTGTATTTGGCATATAGCCTTTTGAAAGAGAAGGAATTCCACGAGAATGTAGCTCATTATATCACTGCCGAGTTTGAAAACAGCGGTTATACCATTATTTACAAGAAAATACACTACAATGCCTCACCTAAAACCATTGAATTGGCTTTTTTAGACAAGAAATTTACCGATGAAGAAGTAAAAACACTACAAAGCAACCTCAAAAACTTCAAATTGCACAATACCGAACTCATCATTAGGCAAAAAGAGTCGGATATTGACAAAGAGATGCTATCAGAAATCAACAAAAACAAGGCATCGCTCTCTAATAAAGACGTAAAGATAAATCAGCTAAAAGAAGAGTTGGCGCAATACAAATATACCGACCCTACTTTTGCCAAAGAAATAAAAGTATTGTTCCCTAATATTGAGAGTTTTTATTTTGGAAAACTGACGGATTTTTCGGGAAAAGGCAACCCTTCTCTTACTACGGTGATGCTCTACACACCTAAAAAAGAGACTGTAAAAGGCAAAGAGGTAGCCAAAGAAGTAGATACCCAAAAGTTGCAACAATGGCTCGCTGAGAAGTTTGGCGACAAGAAAGTAATTTGCCGAGTAGCAGATTAGGTCGTAGCACGAGTCGTAGCACAACACACAATAACTAAACTCCCCGTGTAGTGAATAACTGCACGGGGATTTTTTTATTTGCTAATTTTTACTATCTTTGTCCCCATAGAGAAAATTCAATCGTTATAGGGGTATAATATTAAATTTAAAAATATATGAAAGATTTTGTATTGATTTTTCGTTTGAACAACATCGCTGATTTCAAACCTACTCCTGAGCAAATGCAAGAACGTATGAACTGGCTTGCAGGTATCGCTTCACAAAACAAATTAGCCGATAAGGGCAATACTCTTTTGCCTATTGCTGGCAGTGCCAAAACTATCAAAGCCGATAAGGTTGTAACCGATGGACCTTTTACCGAAATTAAAGAGTTTATCAGTGGTTATGTGGTAGTGAAAGCTGAAAACATTGATGAAGCAGTAGAGATGGCAAAAGCCAATCCTATTTTTGAACAAGTAGGTGGCAGTATTGAAGTACGTGAAGTGCTAAAAAGAGATTAAAATGCCTCACTCACAACTTTTATCCGATTTGTTTCGAAAAGAATACGCTAAAATGGTGGCAGTGTTATGTCGCCATTTTGGCTTTTCTCATTTGGAAATTGCTGAAGATATTGCAAGTGATACTTTCCTAAAAGCCTATGAATTATGGGAAATACAGCCCTTGCCTGCTAACCCTACTGCGTGGCTTTACACCGTCGCCAAAAATAAAGCTAAGGACTATGAGAAACACATAGCTATATTTGAAGATAAAGTAAAAAAGGCACTTACACCTACTGAGAAAAGCGAAGAACTTACCTTTGAAACTTCTGAAATAAACGACAGTCAGTTAGAAATGCTTTTCAATATATGTGACCCTTCTATTTCTGTAGAATCACAAATAAGTTTAGCTTTGCAAATACTCTGTGGTTTTACAGTAGAAGAGATTGCCAATGCCCTACTCACCCATACCGAAACTATAAAAAAACGACTTCTTAGGGCTAAAAACAAGCTTAGAGAGCATCATTTTCAAATCAAAACCGTAAGCCCAGCCAATATACAAGCCCGATTAGAAACTGTACTGCGCTGTTTGTACTTATTTTTCAATGAAGGCTATTTTTCAGAAACTAATAATCAGTTCATACGAAAGGAGTTCTGCAAAGAAGCCTTACGTCTTACGCTCTTACTTGCCGAGCACCCTCAAACTGATACACCACAAGTGAATGCTCTTTTATCGCTGATGTGTTTCCAAAGTTCTAGACTTGAAGCTCGTATCAATACCACAGGTGAAAACACCCTTTATGAACAACAAGATAAAAGCAAATGGGACAAAGAACTCATACACAGAGGCAACTATTACTTAGTAAAAGCCTGTGAAGACTCTCAAATCTCTAAATATCACTTAGAAGCTGGTATTGCCTATTGGCATACTACCCCTACCGATGAAAATAAGTGGGAGTATATTCTCCGCCTATATAACCAACTCATTATCATTGAATATTCTTCTGTAATAGCCTTAAACAGGACTTTTGCTTACGGCAAGGTGTACGGCAAAGAAAAAGCTATTGTAGAAGCTGAAAAATTAGGACTACAAGACAATCGTTACTACCACGAGTTATTAGGATATTTGTATACTGATATCAATAACCAAAAAGCAATTGCTCACTACCAAAAAGCGATTGCTCTTTCTAAATCGGCTAACGAGCGCGCTACACTGCAAAAACAGATAGAACAATTAGTGAAATAAGAGGAGTAGTTTTATTCGCTAATTATTACTACCTTTGCCAACAAAAACCTTAGGACGATATGTTAAAAAACTTCACCCTTATCATTGCTCTCTTGCTCACTTCTTTAGCGCAAGCACAAAAAGAAACTTCAATCCGTCATATCGATATCCTCACTTATGACTCTGATGGGGGACTTTATTTTTATGCTTCTCCTGAAGATGTAATCATTTAACGAGAACAAATCACAAATAAAATTCTCGTATGCAAACTACTTATATAGAACGCACTACAGGGATTCTTTGTTAATTATCAATGGTTAATTCTCAATTATTACTATCTTTGTAACTTAAAAATATATCATCATCTGAAATGAAAAAAGAAGCTATCAAATTATTTGAAGAACGCAAGGTGCGTACCATTTGGGATGACACTCACGAGAAATGGTATTTCTCTATTGTAGATGTAGTGGCTATACTTGCTGATAGTAAAGATTTTCTTACTGCTCGAAAGTATTGGAACAAACTAAAAGAACGACTCAAAAAAGAGGGAAATGAAACGGTGTCAAATTGTCACCAGTTGAAATTAGAAGCTGCTGATGGTAAAATGCGACTTACTGATGTTGCTGATACTAAAACTCAATTGGGGCGCAGTGTTATATCGCCTACAAAAGCTAAAGACTACCTTAAAATTGAGGAGCCGTAGCACGACAAGCTATAAAAAACTCCGCGTGGTGCGAGCTACACAGGCTGTCGCTATCAAGAGTTTATTAGCTAACTTGTTAATTAACTAATTATTATCTTTGCAGTAGCACAACAGTAAATAGCTTCATCTTCCACTTATTCAGTAGTGATTAGACAGATGTTTTTACACTATTATTAGACTTAGAGGATGAAAGCTCCGTAAGTAATACCTAGCAGACTTACAAATGCAAATATCAAAGAATAACAATGATGCATAACTTATTTCAAAATATCTACAAACACCCTCTGATAGGGGCGCAAGAACTACAACAAATACAAAAAGCCCATCAGCCTATTGCTTTTCGTAAAGGTGATTTTATCTTGCGCAAGGACGAAATAGCTCGTGGTTATCTCATCTTGCAGACAGGAGTTGCTCGCGCCTTTGTATATGACTATGAAGGGAATGATATCACTACCGACTTCTTTTGTGAAGGTGAAATTATCGTGCAAGAACTCTCTCTTTTTAAGCATTTGCCTTCTGCCGAAAATATCCAAGCCCTTACCCCTTGCGAGGGATGGCATATAAATTATGACAATTTTCAAGAACTTTATCATAGTTTGAAAGGATATTCCGAATGGGGGCGACTCTTTATGACAGAGAAATTGTTTCAGGCAAAAAAGCGTTCTCTTGAAATGATTACACTCCCTGCCAAAGAACGCTATATGCAGTTTATAAAGGAAAAACCCAGTGCTATAAAGTACGCCCTCTTAAAACATATAGCTACTTATTTAGGCATCACAGATACTTCGCTGAGTCGTATCAGGAAAGAAATGTGAAAATCTTGTCTTATGGCAAGATTTTTTTTGTGTATTAGTCATATTTTTGCCCCCGAATTTTAAAAAGTATTTAAAAATGACAAAAACAAAACACTTTGATTTTCTTTTATCCATTCGCAAAAACCTATTGACTTACTTGGATAATCTTACTCCTGAACAATTAGGTTATATTCCAATAGGTTTTTCTAATAATATCTTTTGGAATATAGCACATTGTATTGCTGTACAGCAATTCTTATGTTATCAACTCAGTGGAAATAAACTGCTAATAAGCAATGATTTTTTAGAGAAATACAATCGTGGCACCTTTCCTCAAAAGATTGCACCTTCAAAGGGAGAAATCTACCAAGTAAAGGAATTGTTACTTAGTACAGTAAATCAATTACAAGAAGATTATCAAACAAGGCTATTCAATGAGTTTCCAACGGTTAAGGTAGGTTTATTTTGTATAGACACTATAGAAGATGCAATGTATGTAAACAATATGCACGAATCGAGACATTTGGGAACTGTAGTAGCTTTAAACTATTTTAGTTCAAAAATTTAATATAATATGGCTTATAGTATAACACTTGCCAATAGAGTTCGCGAATATTTAGCCGAAATTCCTCATATCACAGTGGAAGAAAAGGCGATGTTTGGCGGTTTGGCTTTCTTGGTGAATGACAAGATGTGCATCAACATAGGGGAGGATTGCCTAATGTGTAGGTTTGACCCTGAGCAGACAGAAGAAATTGCCGAAAGGCAGGGGTTCTCGCCAGTGGTAATGAGAGGCAAAGAGCTCTCTGGCTATTGCTATGTAGACCCTACGGGGTACAACCCAAAAAAAGACTTTGATTTTTGGTTACAACTCTGTTTAGAGTTCAACAGCAAAGCAAAGAGTTCTAAGAAAAAGAATAAAAACAACTAATTCGCAATAATATATGTTTGATTTTCTTGCAGAACTCACTAAAAATAAGAATAAAGAGTGGTTTGATACTCATAAAGCACATATGAATCGGCTACAAGGATTATTAGTTATGCGTCCTTTTTTTGACTTTATGACTGAAGCGCTCACAACAAACCTCAATAGGGAATCGATATCGAATAATTAAAAAAAATAGAACTCCCTATTGGAGAACAATATTTTGGTTACTACGGTAGCTTTAGGGATAAGTTTGGTATTGGTTAGATGTTTTTATGCTAACTTTTTAAAAGTAAAACTCCCCGTGGTACGAGCCACACAGGCAGTAACCACGGGGAGTTTTTGTCAATTATCAATGGTTAATTGTCAATTTTTACTATCTTTGTGGCTTGAAAAATAAAAGCGTTACAAGTTGTGACAGCTTGAAACAAATTACTCTGGTGGTAAAACTCCTATTGAGGAAACCCATCGCAAACTGAATGAACTTGCCCTTACTTTCTTTAAAAAACATTTATAATAATTAACGTGAGTTCGACATAAGAAAAGTGTAGCTTACGCTACAGAAATCTTATAAATCTTAAAAAAAAATAAACAAATAGGTAGCAAGCTACCTTTAGACACATACTCTGCTATGCCAGCTCGCAGACTACACACAGATTATGATACAAACATAGGCGTGACTTTGGTAGTTTTAAAAACTTTTAGATGGCTTTTGTTGAAGCAGTACTAACTAAATTCTTTAACGCAATATACTGGAATAAAGTAGTGATGCTTATAACTAAGCAATAGAGAAATAGGTTAATATCGAAAAAATCTTTTTGTTTAAAAAGTACAAAGGAAATAAAAAGAGCTGAATCTCTCTCAGAAGATTCAGCCCTAATTTTATTCTATTTTTTTAGTTTACTAAAAATTAATAACCTTGGTTTTGTACCATATTGCCATTAGCTCCCATTTCGCTATTTGGAATAGGGAATGAGTATTTATAGCTTCCATAGGTTACTGTTCCATAAGTTTGTAAGGCATCATCTACAAGAGGCATATCTTGTTTATTTCGAGCAATATCATAAAAACGGAAGCCTTCACCTGCAAATTCTTTTCGTCTTTCTAACAAAATATTCTCAAGAGTTGCCGATGTATAAGCAGTTGCTCTTCGTTTTGCTGGTATTAAATTCAGCTGAGCAAGGGCATTTGCAGTATCACCTAAACGGAAAAGAGCTTCGGCATAGGTGAGCACCACTTCTTCATAACGAATAATAGGAATATCTTGTGAACCTATGAGATCT
Organism: Capnocytophaga ochracea DSM 7271; assembly: GCF_000023285.1. Taxonomy (NCBI): domain Bacteria; kingdom Pseudomonadati; phylum Bacteroidota; class Flavobacteriia; order Flavobacteriales; family Flavobacteriaceae; genus Capnocytophaga; species Capnocytophaga ochracea. The sequence continues at coordinate 669,738 of NC_013162.1, forward strand.
GTTTGTTTTCGCATTCTGTAAGTTTTACCAGCTTTTACTTCGGAAAAAAGAGCCTTTCTAACATCTCCTGTTTCGTATTTTGAATACAAATCGTTGAGCATTACCACATCTCCATAAGACCCAAAATAAATATTTCCTAAACTATTGACACTAGTATTATCACTATCATTATTGGCAATAGAGAAAATTTGATTTTTAGTATTATCAGTAGTAAAGGTTTTTGCAAAATCGTCGGGAGCTGCAATATCTAAACGAGAGCCTTTGTGATCAATTACGTACTTAGCAGCATCACGAGCAGTTGCCCAATCTTCAAAGAAAAGAGCTACACGAGCTTTGAGTGCATAGGCTGCAAAAGTAGTAATGTAGTGAGCAGAAGTATCGTCTTCGCTTGCCGATAAATTGCTAATGGCTGCATTTAGGTCTTCCATTATAAGCTCATAGGTACGCTGAACCGTTTCACGAGCTGGATAAATGGCTTTCCCAAATACTTTTGTATAAGGAACGCCTAACGCCTTTGTTCTGTCAGGCTCTTGATATTGTTGACCGTAAAGTTTCAACAAGTCAAAATGCGCTAAAGCACGAATGGCATAAGCTTCCCCTAAATAATGATTCAGCGTAGTAACATCACCCGTAATTTTTGCTCTATCAGCATTAATAACTACATTGGTGGATACTATTGTCTGATTGATTAGCGTCCAAGTATCAGAAGCATAAGCATCTGTTTTGGTCATATCCATTTTAGCAACTGTAATAAAACGGTTTGAGTTTGCGTCGGAATATGCATTATCGGAACGCACCTCTCCGAAAATAATGACATCTCTTCCGTAGTAATATCTTGTACTCATACGGCTATATGCTGAGTTTAAAACACTCCTAACGTCTTCTACAGATTTGATACTTCCCTCTAACTCTTTATCTTGTTCTAATGTAGGGTCTAAGTCGGCACAGCTTGTAGCTAACAAGGCTATGCTAAATAGTGTATATATAACTTTTTTCATTTTGTTTAGAATTTTAAATTAACACCAAAAACTACAGATTTCACAGGTGGAGTTGTAAGGGTAGTAAATCCCCTTGTGTTATCTTTATTACCTACTTCTGGGTCGAGTTTTAGCCCGCTGTCTTTCACCCAAGTATAAAGGTTAGTACCTCTAAGGGTAAAGGTAACTCCATCAAAACCTGTTCCTTCTAAATATTGAGAAGGCACTTCATAACCCAATGTAATATCTTTCAAGCGCGCAAAAGTACCATCGTATAAGTGACGAGAAGAAGTATTATGAAAATTATCATTGCCTGAATAGGTTATTTTTGGCACATCGGTTACATCTCCTGGTTTTTGCCAAGCATTTAGCAACTCAGCATCTCCATTATAAGTTACCGTTGTAAAATTATTGGTTCTCAAATAGTATTGAGCATACTGCTCATATATTTTATGTCCTCCTGTAAAATAAACAGTTGCATCTAAGAATACCCCTTTATATTGAAGGTGAGTAGACAGACCTCCTGAATATTTTGGAATGGCAATACCTTGGAATCTTCGCTCTGCGAGGTTATAGTCTGATGTTTTCTTGCCATCTTTGTCATACCACTCAGGAAGCCCTTTATCTACATTGACACCTGCCCAAGTTGGCATATACCAATAGCCGTAGGTTTCTCCCACTTTGGTTTGTCTGTATGAACTCCCTGCTGTTGGGTCTACATCGGCGCCTGTGCCATCTTTTGCCAATTTTTCTACCTTGTTTTTAACCGTTGCTATATTAGCTGACAAGTTCCAAGTGAAGTTTTTATTACGGATAATATCAACCCCTAATGAAGCCTCAACACCTTTATTGCTCATTGCTCCTGCATTAATAGCCTGCTCTTCAAAACCTGTGGTTCTTGACAAAGGCACATTTAGCAACAAATCATACGTATATTTATCGTAATATGCAACAGAGCCTCTTAAGCGCTGGTTAAATAGTGCAAAATTAAGCCCCACATCAAAAGTACGGTTTTTCTCCCAAGTAAGGTCGTCATTCCCTAACGTTTTGGGGTAGGCAGCTCCATTTTCAGCATATTCAGCATCATAAGCTAAAAGTACTTGGTATTGGTTTAATTCTACCCCAGAGTTCCCTGTAAGCCCATAAGAAGCTCTTAATTTTAACTCGTTGAAAACTTTTGCAAGGGCATCAAACTCCTTATGAAGGTTGTAAGCAAGCCCTAAAGACCAGAAATTTCCATAGCGATTTCCTTTTGCAAAACGAGATGAACCCTCTCTACGAATACTTGCGTCAAGAATATATTTTTCGGCATAAGAATAGTTAAACATTCCTAACAACGATACATTCGCCCAATCTTCGAAAGTAGAAGATATTGTTTTTTGTTTTGTTACAGAAGCAAGATTGGTTAAACCATCAACAGCTATATTCGTACCATAACCATATAAATAATCTTTTTTGTACTTTTGATATTCATAAAGTGCTGTTACACCAAATTTATGCTTTTCGGCCACATTAAAATTGTATGTTAATGTGTTTTGATATACCCAAGTAGTGTGGTTAGCCATTATACGCTGTGAAGACCCGTTATTTTTAGAAGCATTACTATGTATCCTGTTTTGATAGTCTTTATAATCTGATGAAATGTAATCTACATTTGCACGAGTAGAGAATACCAAATTTTTAAGCAGTTCGTAATCTACTTTAAAGTTTATCAACCCTCTTAGGGTATTGTTCTTTGATATATCGTGGTCTTTTATATACAAATAATTATACAAACTTGTGTAGTCATTAAATGTGGTAACATTATAGGACCCATCAGCATTATAAGGACTTACCCAAGGAGACATCAATATTTTTGTCACATAAGGATTTGTAAAATAAGCTGATTGCTCAGCAATAGGATTTTGAGATACCCAAGAGCCATTTACTGAAGCCTCTAACTTCAATTTATCATTCAAATCTCTGTTAATTCTTATCAATCCAGATACACGTTTAAAAGGGTCGGATGTTTTTACAGTAGATTCTGTTCTGTTATATCCCAACGATACATAATAAGTTCCTTTTTCATCTCCTCCAGAGGCTGATATATCGGCAGAGGTCATTACAGCATTTTTGTTTTTTATAAGTTCTGACCAATTGTTATTATTTAATGCACTATTAAAGTTTTCTGCCCCGTTGATTCTCAAACCATTGGTCTGGGCAAAATCAATTGCGGTGTCGTAAGTTACACCTCTACTTGCAAACTGGTTTGCTAAACCTTGCTTTAACAAATGATAGCGTTGGTCACCCGTAAGAGGAGACCTTTTATAATATGCATCGTTTTGGAAACCCACTGAGGTGTTTACATTAAACCTCGTTTTTCCTCTTTTACCAGACTTGGTTGTAATAACAATAACCCCATTGGAGCCTCTCGCTCCATAAAGAGCCGTAGCGGCGGCATCTTTGAGCACTGTTAGGGTTTCTATATCTTCATTATTAATACTTGCAAGGGTTGACATTGAAGAAGCTGTATTTTTATCCTCTGTTAAGTTTTCTGTGATTACTGGCACACCATCTATCACATAAAGAGGTTTATTGCTACTATTCATAGAGCCTACCCCGCGAATCATCACGGTCTGTTCTGCTCCTGGTGTTCCTGAAGCAGCGTTAATTACCACTCCTGGAGTTTTCCCTTGCAGAGCTTGGTCTACAGAAATAGCCGAAGGTGTACTTATATCTTTACTTGATAACTGTACAGTATTCCCTGTGGATTCGGCTGCTTTCTTTTTAACAACACCCAAAACTACTACCTCATCAATCACTTGGGCTTCTTCTTGCATTACTACATCAATGCGACCTGAAGGACCTACTTTGTGATTTTGGGTTTTCATTCCTAAGAATGAGAACTCCAAGGTCTTACCTGGAGCAACCTTGATGCTATAACGACCATTAAAGTCGGTTTGAACACCGTGTTGTTCTCCTTTTACTACTACAGCTACGCCCATCATTTCGGTTCCACTAGCATCGCGTACTGTTCCTGTCACTTCTCGTTCCTGCGCCCACGAGAAGCCTTGCACTATTAGTATTAAAAATAGTGCGAAAGATACTTTGTTTAATCTCATCTTCTATAACATTATTTTATAAACTGGTGCAAAGGTAGAAAAGTTTTCTGTTAAGCTCCAAATTTATCCTTAACAAATTTACTCATTTTGTCTGCCAAAAAATAGATGAGAAAAAAATCATAAAAACGCAATTTCTTTGCGTTTTTTGCAATAAAATAGGCATTTCTTTGATGAAAACGCAAAGAAAAGCCTATTATGCACTGTTTTTATGCAAAATTATTTCGGTAGAAAAACACTATTTTTGTTACAAAATAACTAATAGAATGTTACAAATATCACAATGAGGAAATAAGGAAATGAGAGAATTTGGAAATTAGTAAATTAACGTGAGTCCGATGTAAGAAAAGAGTAGCTTACACTACAGAAATCTTATAAATCTTAAAAAAATCAAACAAATAGGCAACAAATTACCTGAAAATCTCGCACAGATTACACGGATTGCACGGATAATCTTTCATTTGACAATTGATAATTGACAAATGTGATGGGCACAAATTGGCAACTGCGTTGCTGGATTTCACAGATTATAATACAAACATAGGCGTGACTTTGGTAGTTTTAAAAACTTTTAGATAGTTTTATGAGGGAATTATAAGTTATAAGGATCAGATCACTCTTATATAAATACAAAAGAGGCTGTTTATAAAATTATAAACAGCCTCAAGTATTTTGATGATAAATATTGATTACTTAGGGTAGAGGGTTAAAATCAGTTTCACTTGCAGGAACATCAAACCACTCTAAGTATTGATAGTCTATTGTACAAGCCTCGGTAGTACCATCGGTGGCGACTACTACATTGGCATTGGTACGACCTCCTCCTTGAGCTACGGGTTTGAGAATGCCCCAACGACGTGCATCATAGAAAGAAGTCCCTTTAAGGAACAAGCCTATACGACGTTCTTTGCGGAGTTCTTCAAGAGCTTGTTCCTTGGTTAAGCCTGTACCTGTCACAGCTGTAAGTCCAGCTTTTTGGTAAGTACGCACTGCATCTATGTGAGCCAGACCACCATCAATATTGTTATTTCTGATTTTTACTTCAGCGAGCATTAATTGGTTTTCTTCATAAGTACCTGCAAAAGGCAATTCTACAACACCAGCGCTAGTACTTGCGTAATCACCACCATCTTTAAGGGTGTAGCGAGTACCTATACCATAACCACGATTTCGAGGGTTAAAAAGAGCACTACTTCTTCTTAGTACATTTCGGGTATAGCGATTATCTCCAGCCTTAAAATCTTGTACTAAACGCTCTGAAAGGTATTCCCATCCTACGAGAATCCTATAAGGAGTCCAAGCGGTTTCACTTACAAAACACAAACTGCTAGGTGTGATAGATCGCATTATAAAAATCTTATCTCCTTGCTGGATACCACTATTAACTAAGGTTTCTATCTGTGATAATTCAGATGAAGTAAGCTCTGAAGCATATTTGTTTACCAAAAGATTACGTGCTATATAGGTATTGATATTGCGGATAAACATCTTAGGAGTAATGACCCCTCCATTGCCTTCTTTAAACTGAGAAGGAATAAAAGTATCAATGAGACCACTATAAGTAGTGTCTCCCTCAGGAATAGTAGCTAAGATTGCTTTTGCTTCTTCAAAGATACGATTGGCTTCAGTGATTATTGCTTCGTGTGATTGGTAGTTATTGCTAAGCACATTGTATTCATTAGTAATCACTCCCTTTGCATAAAGAGAACCAATACGAGAGTAAGCAAAAGCCTTCCACCATAAGAACCAAGCTTGGTAGGTTTTTTTCTTTACCTCAGCGTTATCTCTAAAGACCACCTCATTATTATCAAGGAGTTTAAGAGCTAAATTACAATGTCCTAATACACCATACATAGCCATCCATTCATTATTGAAAGCATTTTCATTCCCATTTTCTCTGATATTTAATTGTTTCAACACTGCTCCTTGAGTTTTTTCTCCTAACAAAGAAGATTTAATAACAGAGCCATCGGGACGTGTAATGCTAAATATTTGGTTACTATAACAGAATCCAAAATTAAGAGCGACAGCAGTTGTAGCATCTCCCATCAAATTATGAAGGGTAAGCGCAAACCAAGCGTAATAATTAACCCCTCCTCTCATTGGAGCATACACCCCTAAGGCAAATTTTTGGATACCTTCTTCTGTTTCAAGATTTTCCAAACCAGGTTCATTAGGATTCTGTAGTTTAAGAGAGTCCTTACTACAAGCAATAGATAGTAAGGCTACTATAGCGATTATTATATATATCTTTTTCATCGTATTTCGGTATTAAGGGTTAAAATCTAACATTAAGTGCCATCGTAACAGTGCGCATATTAGGAAAAGTGTACAAATCGATACCACGATAGAGCGGATTGTTGAGTGATACCCCTACGGCTTCAGGGTCTAAACCTGAATAGTTAGTAAAGGTAAGCAAATTCCTTACTGAGGCGGTAAGCGTCAATCCTTTGATAAAGGTATCTTTTAGGATATCGGTCATATCATAAGAAAGAGAGACGTTGCGCACTCTTACATAAGAACCATCTTCTATAAAATAAGAAGTGGCTTGTCCCTTGTTATACAAAGATACATAATAGTTTGTATAGGGTAAATTCTTATCTACAGGTATAGGTGTATCAAGGTCACCGTGGGTTCTATTGAAATACATACGTTGTTTTGTACCATTGTAAATATCACCTCCTTTTGTCCAATCTACTTGCACAGAGAAGGTCAATTTTTTGGCAAAGGTAATATCATTAAAGAACGACATCGTAAAATCAGGGGTAGCATCACCCATTTTTTCTTGTTCAGTGCTAAATATTACTTCTTTGCTTTGTTTATTTACTACCATCCCATTTACCAATTGATAATTGTTCAAATCAGCATCGGCAATATAACGCTCTCCTTTAGAGTTGGTTTGGGTAAGAGAACTCAGCGGTTTGTACCCAAAGAAAGTACCTACGCGTTCACCTTCATTGAGAGTACTTTGTCCTCCACCTGTTATACCTACTACAATACGTTTGCCGTTAGAAATTTTATCGACTACCGTTTCTCCTTTGCTAAAGCGTGCACTAAAAGTCCAATCTACTTTATCGTTGCTAAACAGTCCCAAATCCAAAGAAGCTTGGATTCCGTTGCTGGATAAGTCGATAGCATTGGTAGTAAGTTCTTGAGCTCCTAAGGAAGGAGGTGTTTCGATATTATAAATTGTTCCGAACGATTTACGATCCCAATACACTACATTTCCGCTGAGACGATGGAACCAACCTTCTCCGAGACGGAATCCATAGTCTAAGCCTACTTCTAACTCTTTACTTTTTTGTACTTCCAATTCAGGGTTACGAGCCGTAGTAGGCAGGTAATAATATCCCTTATCGCCTAACTTATCATTAGAAAGAGTAATCAAACGGTCGTAAGCATCAGGTTGGATACCCGCTTCCCCATAAGCCCCGCGAAGTTTCAATTCTGTAACTTTTTCTAATTTAAGTAAATCGGCTATACGGAAATACGCATCCGCACGAGGAAAAGTAAATGGTTTACCTCCTTCACCAAAAGCAGACGAAAAGTCGGAACGTACCCCTACAGATACTCCAAAAAGATTTGCGTAATCAAATTTTTGGTTCACCAAATAACCAAAAGTTACAAACTCTTGTTCAAAATCACTAGAGGTTGAAGTGTTGGCTGAGGAAATGGTAAAAGGTGGCTCCACTCCATAACCTGAACCAGTAGCAGTAACACGATAATAATTATCCTTACGCCAATCATAAGATAACTGAGTAGTAGATTGGATAGGCAATTTCAATTTCAAATCTCTTTGAAAATCAAGGCGTAAATAAGCACTTAATAAGGAGTTTTGAAGGGTATGACGAATAAAACGTTCGGTAAGTTGTCCTGCTAAAGGAGAGATTCCTGAACCAGGTGTATTGGTATTCTTTTGATTTTTAATAAATTCACTATTATCGTAACGAGTATGGTCATAACCATATTTGTAATCAAAGTCTAAGTTTTTGCTAAACTTGTAGTTAGCATTTATACTCTGTATTACACGGTTAGTTTCGGCTAAATTGCTTTGATTTTCATAAATATAAAAAGGCGATACTTCATTAGAGTCAGGATCGTAATGTACAGGAGATTTTCCTGCTGTATCTCTAAAGTGTAAATCTACATAAGCAGGAGTTCCTAAAGCACCGCCGACACCAGAGTAAATACTACTTCTACCATTTACTCCAGCTGTAGTATTTTTACTATTGATAAGCTGTGTATTAGAACGAAGAGTAAGCCCCTTAAATACTTCTACCCCTACATTGGCTGATAGATTTTTCTTTTTATAACTACCATTCACAGGGCTAGTTTGGTCTGACAAAGAAGCACCTATGGCATAATCTACATTCCCAGCAGATCCTGTAATATTTACAGAATGTTGGGTAGTATAAGCAGTTTTGTAGTACTGTTTTAAATGATCGTATGTTTTCTCTTTGTATGAATAGATATTAGCTGTTGTGTCCTTAACAGTAGGATCTGGTTTTGTCCAATATCCAGTCTCTGGATCTACCTTTATGGGTCTTTTATTTTGCCCATCAATTATATAACCCTCTTTATCAGTTTTATAAGGATGTTTTTGTGCAAACGAAAGATTTCCTGTAAGAGCTTCATCTACACTGAGAGAAGAATTATAAGTTATTTCTGTGCGTTCTCCTTTTTTACCCTTTTTGGTAAAGATCTGGATTACCCCATTAGCTCCTTGTGCTCCATAAATAGTTGCAGCAGCAGCTCCTTGTATCACTTCTACACGTTCTACATTAGAAAGGTCTAAATCGGCTAAACGAGAAGAAACAGCACTGCTACTTGATGTTAAAGCATAGTTGCTTGTGTTTACCTCTACCCCATCTACAATCACCATCGGTTGGGTAGTACTGAGTGAGTTGATACCACGTAAGATGATATTAGCTTGCTACCCTGGTTGCCCTGAAGTAGATTGGATTTGAGCTCCTGCAATCTTACCGCTAAGGGCATCGTCTATGCTTTTTACGGGTGTACGTTTGAGGCTTTTCTCAGAAACGGCATCTACTGAAATCGCTACTTTGCGCTTATCGGTAGCTACCCCAACACCCGTAACCACTACTTCGGTGAGCTCTTGGGCTTCTTCTCGAAGAATCACATTAATACTACGGGCTTTGCCTACCGCCTTTTCTAAGGTTTTCATACCTATTTGCGAAAAGACTAACACCGCTTTGTCGTTAGGCACTTTAATACTATAGTTTCCATTGAAATCGGTAGCTACTCCGTAAGAAGTGCCTTTTACAACCACAGTTACTACAGGCAAAGGAGTGCCTGCTTCATCTTTTACTGTTCCTGTCACTTCTCGTTCCTGCGCCCACGAGAAGCCTTGCACTATTAGCATTAAAAATAGTGCGAAAGATACTTTGTTTAATCTCATCTCTATAACATTATTTTATAAACTGATGCAAAGGTAGAAAAGTCTTCTGTTAAGTTCCAAATTTACCCTTAACAAATTTACTCATAATGTTTGCGAAAAATAGATGAGAAAAAAATCATAAAAACGCGATTTCTTTGCGTTTTTTGCAATAAAATAGCCATTTCTTTGAAGAAAACGCAAAGAAATGCCCTATATACACTGTTTTTATGCAAAATTATTCCGGTAGAAAAGTACTACTTTTGTTACAAAATAACCAATAGAGTGTTACAAATATCACAATGAGAAAATGAGGTGCGAGCCGCACAGGCAGGGAAAAAAAATTAGAGAATGAGAAAATGAGGAAATTAGAAAATTAACAGATTAGTAAATGGAGTAAATGTTAATAATACCAGAAATACCAGAAATGCCAATAATACCACCAAAGGGAATGGACGGGTCGGACAGGTTAGAGGAGGGGTTGGAGTATTCGGAAAGAAACGGAAAAATTCGGAAGAGGGGTGAGAGGGATTTTGCTGAAAAAAGGGTGTAAGGAGGGTGGGGGTTAGCTTATAGAGAGCTTATAGAAAGCTTATACGAATCTTGGACGATTGGTATAGAAAGGGTTATAAAAAATTGATTAATAGCTTAATACAACAATGCCAAAAATGTTAAAAACGGGGTTTCGAGGCGAAAGAAAGAGAATCCTCACCCCGTTCATATACTCTCCTATTCGGAGACTTCTCCCAAGGAGAGGGGGGAATGTAGGGACAGAAAAAGGGGAATGTGGTGACGGAAAGATGAACTTACAAGGTGAAATTAGCAAGATAGGAAAAGACTTCTTTGGAAAAGTGCCGTATCTTTGCCACAGAAATTCAAAATAAATCTGTATGAAATCCATTACTCATAACGATTACACTCAGCGTATCAACAAAGTGGCGGAATATATCAATGGTCATCTCGATACTTCTATAAAGATAAAAACACTCGCCAATGTGGCTAACTTATCTGATTTTCATTTTTGTCGCATCTTTAAAGCACTTAAAGGAGAATCGCCCATTGCCTTTATTGCTCGTTTGCGCATAGAAACGGCAGCTCAGCTGTTACGCTATTCGACGCTTTCGGTAGAAGAAATAGCTTTTAATATAGGGTATGAAACGCCCGCCTCTCTTTCCAAAGCGTTTAAAAATCAATATGGTATTACGCCTACTCAGTATAGAACGAACAGAGATATTTATATTATGAAGAAAGAAATAAACAATCCAGAAGTAGTGCTCAAAGCTCCAAAGATAGTAGAGCTTGAGCCCAAAAGTCTTATTTACGTAGCTCTTACAGGAGAATATGGTACACTTAACTACAACAAAGCTTACGAACAATTGTGGGGTGTTGTAAAATCGCAAAAACTCTTTACCAAAGGCATTGAGTCGATATGTGTTTCGTATGACGACCCTAAAATTACCGAAGCCTCTTTGCAACGTTCCGAGGTGAGTTTGGCTATTCACAAGCCGGCTAAACCCTCAGGTGAAGTAAGTTGCAAAACCTTAGCAGGAGGCAAATATGCAGTCTTTTTCTATCAAGGTAGTTATACTCAGCTCTCATCCGTCTACGATGCTGCGATGCGCTGGGTGGTAGATAGTGAATACGAAGTGCGCGATGAGCCTATGTTCGAAAAATACCTCAACGACTGCCGTCGTACCCCCGAAGGAAAACTGAAAACTGAGATATATATCCCAGTGCAAACTGCACGGGCAATTTCCTAACTTCTAAATTCTAACATTATGAATCTTACAAAAACAGAAAAAATCACAGGTATCGTTTTGGCGATTGTCTTATTATTGCTTACGCTTTCAGGGAGTGGTTACTTCTTTTTTACTCTGAAAGTAAACTTTGTGCAATGGTTGGCTTACAACGCTTGTTCTCCTAGTAGCTTAGTGTATTTAGGTTGCCTTATCGTCTTTTGGGTGACTAAAAAGACTGTTTGGCTACCGCTTGCCTTCCTGCCAATGTACTATTTTGGTACGATGGGGCTCTTTACTTTTACGTGGAGTGGTGCTAACATCTTTGCTCAAATGTCACATATTACAATGACACTCAACCTGATTTGGGCGGGCTATGTGCTCTATCGCATTGGTGATTACAAAGCGTTTGCTCGCGGTTTACTGTGGAGCATCGTTCTCTTTGTGCCTTACATTGCTTTTGTGATGTACTACTGTCGTACACACGCTGAGGAAATTAGTCAATTACTTGAAATGGGGTGAGCTATACAAGCAGTTTATATCAGATTTTAAAATAATAGTACAATGAAAGAAGCTTGTCCTGAGTGTTATGCGATAGATAGTCGCATCACGCCTTTGTTAAACCCCAAAGAGTGTTTGCTACACCACAGGCAGTATATTTGTAGTACTTGTGGCAGATGTATCTGTGCTGATGTAGATGATAAGGGGAAGTTCCGTGCACTCTTCCCTTTTAAAACTCTTGCTATTGCTACCTTATATTTGCGTGCTGCTGAGGTAATATGGGAGCAAGCCTGTGGTATTTACGAAATAGAAGATAATAGAGGCAGAAAACAATACAAAATCTTTCCTTCTTTATCGGAATTGAACAGCTATTTGCAGAAGAATAAGCAAAAGCGTAGCCTGCTGTCAGAGCCTTTATTGGTCACTTCTCAGTATAAGGCTTACCAACCTGAGCAGTTGCGAAAACTATCGACAGAGGAAATAGCTATTTATATGAAAGAGAAATTAGCGAAAGTTTTGTAATTAAAAAGAGTAGTTGTGTATTTGCACCAATAATAATTTTAAAAAGTAATAAACGATGAAAAAAGCAATTCTATTATTAGTAGCCTTTGTAGGAATGGTTGCTTGCGGAAAAGACGACAACAATGGTACAGAAGGAGGGGACATCTCTACGGCAAGATTTATGCCTCCGAAGTGGATTCAAGGCTCTTGGACAACCAACAACAAGCAGTTTGGTTATGCCTTTAAAACCGATGACTTTTGCCAAATAACCTTAGGTAATACGAACTGTTTTAAGGAAAAGAATCTGCCAGTTACTAATATAAAAGACCTGAAAACAAATAATACTTATAAGGTTAGCTATAAAATCGGTTCCTATGAACAAGTTTTTGTATTCGAAAAAGAAGGAGATAAGAAGATAAGAGTAACTCATAATGGTCGTGTTGAAGGAAGCTATACCAAACAGTAAATTAGTTGAAATGGGGAGAGCCACACTGTCTATTATAGTATGAAAAGCAATAGAACAAAGTCCTTTACTCATTTAGAGTAAAGGACTTTTATTTACTTAACTCACACAGTTCTTCCACAGTGATATTAAACACCTCAGCGTATTGTTGTAGCGTTTTAGAAGATAGTTTTTTGAATACCGAAGGTTTGGCGTGACGCTTGATAACCCATTGCCAGCGGTGCATAGCATCGGCAAGGACTGCCCAATCCATACGGTTGAGGAGCATATAATACACTATGGGGCTTTTGCGTCCTGCAAGCGCATCGGCTTTTGCTTCGTCAATCTGCTCTTGCAAACGGTTGAGCGAGGCTTCTAAGGCAATGCTCTTCACCTCCCAGCCCGAACTGGATAGGGTGGTGTAGTTGCCTTCGTCATCGGTTACGTAACACAATTCCGTAAAGTCCTGTAAGGCACCTTTTTCCTGAGGTAGTTCGGTCTCTTTCATTCCGTTAGGTTTTTAATTACTAAGTTCATTTCGGCAGTTGCCATAAGAATATCTCCTACAAAGGCATTACAGCGCATCGAGCAGATGTAATACTCATCGGTATCGAAACGAGAAAGCAATTCGGCTTCGGTGCGCACGACCTCTTGTACCTTAGGCAAGGCAAAGAGTTCCAATTTCTTAATCGCACTGATGTAACCTATCACATAGTTCGATGTGTCTTCTATACCAAAGAGAAACTGCCCCACAATTGCCGAACAGGTTTGTGCCATATTCTCAATGAGTCCTACTTCGGCAAACTTCCCCTCTTCCACAAATATGCAAGTAGACTTCACCTCAAACTCAGTAACTACGTGTGTATTACTGATGTCGGTAATGGTATCTACCATTTGCATCGGCGGACGGTGGGGGAGGTATTTGTGGATTGATATGTTCATATTTAGGTGTCAGGATTCAGGGGTTAGGGGCAAGTACGGTTTTCATTTCGCCTTGGGCAATGAGGGTATCACCTATAAAGGTTTGCATTGTTACGAGGGTTACATCCATAAACTCTTGCTGGATAGTGATGTGTGTTTTGAGCGTGTCACCTACTTTGGGTAGCGATTGTATCTCTATGTTTTTAATCGCTCCTATATACCCCATAGGAGCAGGTTTTCCGTTGAGATAGTAGTAATAACCTTTGTGCAAGGCAATGCTTTGGGCAATGTGCTCTATGAGTCCGCTTTCTAAGAATATCTCTTGCTGTACAAAGAGGTTGCTAGGGATAATGGTGAGCCCTGCCACTCCCTCGGTGGGGGTATATTCCCAAAGAGCATCTACCATTACAATGGGATTGCGCTGGGGTATAAGAGTGAGAATTTTGTTTTTATCTGTAATTGGTAAAACCATAGTTAAACAACCTTTAAAAAAGCATAAGAATAGGAGAATCTAGCGCTCTCGGGAACTGATAGCAACACGGTATCGCCCGTTTTGAGTTTGCCTGAGTGCATCAAGGCTTCTAACATCAAATAAGCGGAAGCCGAGCCTACATTGCCTACTTCGGGGAGATTGATAAACCAACGTTCTAACGGAAGGTCGATACCTACTGTTTTGAGGGCTTCATACAGGCGTTCTTTGAAATAACAAGACGAGATATGAGGCAAGAAATAGGTAATATCATCTGCTGATAGTTGGTGTTTATCTAAGGTAGCGCGCATACTTTCAGCGCCTTTTAGCAAAATATTCTCATTGAGTAGCTTCACATCTTGCTTGATAGCAAAAATAGATTCACTCAGCCACGCTTCGGCAGGGTATTCACTCCAAGCCTTGAGGTTACCATCGGGGAGCTTGTCGCCACCAGCATACATACACGCTTCGAGCTCGTGAGCATACGAATAAGCATCCATCCACTCTATTTGCAAAGCACCTTCACGCGGTTTGTTTTCTAACAGAAAAGCCCCAGCGCCATCGGAGAGCATAAAGCGCAAGAAATCTTTTTTAAAGGCAATGGCTGGGTGAGCTTCCAACTCGGCTAAGAGTTGTACTTCGTTTTCGTATTTATCGGCACGCAACCACGCCGATACACGTTCAGAGCCCGTGCATACTGCATTCACACTATTGTCTGCCTTTACTGATAAGTAACCAAATTTAAGTGCATTCATTCCTGAGTTGCACACCCCTGAAGAGGCATTCAGTTCTACTGAGTGTCCGCCCAAGATTCCGTGTACCATAGAGGTGTGCGAGGGCAAGAGCACATCGGGGGTAGAGGTACCGCAAGAGAGCACCTCGATAGTATCCCAAGGCACTTCGCCGTCCAATAGGTTTTGTACTGCCAAAGCCGTAAGTTGGGCATTGTTATGAGTAGGGTTCCCTTGCTCGTCGAGGGCATAGTAACGGGTGAGAATACCATTGTTGCGGAGCACGAGGCGTCGTGCTTTAGAGGCATTTTGGTTTATGAGACCTAAGAAAGTCTCCATTTGCTCATTGCCAATGGGATTGTTAGGTAAATATTTACTTGCTTTTGTTATATAGACATTCATATTTAGGTAACAGGTAACTTACTGATATTAGTGATTTCTATTTTTTAATGTGTTAAGTTTGTGTATCTACTCCCAACCCATCATTCCTTTTGATTACTGACGATAATTTTACTTTGGCAAAGGTTGAAACTTCGGAAGAGTTTACAATACTACCCTAAGTATCAATTGTCAATTCTCAATTATCAATTGTTTCACCTCTCTCTCTACTTTCCAAAAGAACAATGGATAAGTGAGCCAATACAGTAGCCATACTATGGGCATTAGCACCCAAATAGCGATATACAGATAGATACGGAAGCATTTCAGCAGGAATTTGCGTTTCTTACTGCCGTAAATCATCTTTGCCCAGATGCCGAAAAGGCGGTTGCCTTTCTTCTCTGCCGAAAGGAGAAAACGCTTGTAATGCACACCTCCGTGGGCTACTATTTCTTGTTGCAATCCTGTGTAATCACCTGTTTGCAGGTGAGGGGCAATGAGCGTACCATATACGCTCGCGCCTTGTATGTCTTTATCGGCAACGCCCGCTTTGGGGAACACACCGAGATAGCGTTTGTTCTTGTCGCCCGAAAAGAGCCACTGTACAATGGTAATCACGCTGATATGATTGTGGTGCCTATCGGTAAGGGCAATATTGCCCACTAAGTGCGCCCCACAGTCGGTTAAGAGTTTTTTTACTTTCTGGTGTGCCATTACCCACATATTGCGGCTACCCGACACAGTAATTACAGGTTTGCCTCGTAACAGTTGCTTACCTGCTTCACTCTGCAAAAAGGAATTAAACGGAATAGAAGGCGACAAATACCACACTTGGTAGCCTAATATCACCAAATCGTAATCGGTATGTGCCAGCTGAAAAGGCTTTAAGGGCTGGGGTATTTGCAAATACGACTCTGGGAAAGCTCCAAAAAACGCCTCGTCTGTCCACGGAAAAGGAAAAGGTTCTGCCGTATCAATAGGCAAAAAGTCGATAGTTACCTCCGTGAGTGGGGATAGTACACTATCGATAATCTCTTTGAGTTGCCCCGATTGGGTGTAATATACTACCAATACGCGTTTCATTGTTCATCCCAAAAGTTGAAATAATTAAACCATTGTAGCGGATACTTTCGTAGCATTTGCTCCATATTCTCGGTATAAGCGTCGAGTAGCGCTTGGGCATCGCGACTTTTCACTTCAGCTACTTGGGCATACAAGTGGTAATGCAATCTACTTTCCTTCATCACATAAACGAAAAGCACCGGCACTTTCAAGCGCGAGGCTATAAAGAAAGGACCTGCGGGGAAGGTAGCTTCTGCGCCCAACAGCGTTCCTTTGAGCGAACGCACGCCCTCAAAATATCGGTCTCCCGTGAAACACACTATTTTGTTGTCGCCAATAGCATCGTTGATTTTGAAGATATGCGACATATCTTCTTTCACATAGATAAACTGATTCGAGGGTTTATTTTTAGAAATCGACTCCAAATACTCCTTGATTACCGAGTGTTCCATATCGGTAGTTACGGTGCTTATCTTCAAATCAATATCTATTTTCCTGAAAAAAGGTTCAGCAATTTCAAAGTTGCCTATGTGTGCGGAAATAAGTATTCCGCTCTGTTGTTCGTCTAATAGTTTATGTAAGCTTTCTACTCCATCAAACTCATAAGTAAATTTCTCTTCCAAGCCTGCCAAGATAGCAATCTTATCAATAATAGTTTGCCCGAAAGTAAAATAATTTAAGTACAAGTTCACTACCGCTCTCAGAGGCGAATAGCCCAAGCGGTGACGGAAATAGTAATACATATAGCCATTGGAGCGCCGCTCAAACAAAAAGTAGTAGAACGCTACAAAGATGAGCAAAGCATAAGCAGCATAAATACCCAAGTGTTTCATCAGCCACACAAAGATACTATAGCCTAATACGGTACCCTTAGACTTGCCTTGCCATTTCGTTTTGGCTTGTTCGTTAGCGTGCATTCACTTTATTTTCTAGGGTAGTATAAAAGTCGTTGAAGGTTACGATAGGCTTAAAATCGGCTTCTACCAATTTCACACCAAATTCTTGTTCAATCAGCACCACCAAATCCACATAATCAAGGCTATCTAATCCTAACGATTCGCGGAAGTTTGCCTCAGGGGCAATCACACTGGCTTCTACTTCAAATTCCTCAACAAAAATACGAGTAGTAAGGTCTATAATCTCCTGTCTGTTCATTCTTCTTTTTATTAGCTAATACTTTTAAGGGGCAAAGATACGAATATTTTGTCAATAACCAATTTTCCTAACAAACATCATCTCGCAAAAAGCCCAAAACTACATCGTTATAATCGAACAACCCTCTGAAAAGTCACTTTTGCGTCACACACTTTGCCAAAGTTTAAACCTCCAGCCCCTCTCTTTCCGAGAACTTCTCCCGAGCCTCTCCATTTTTCCCCAACAACCCATACTAATTTAACGTCAGTTCTATATATATATCAATACTGATTTACAGTTGTGTTTATATTGTAATCTGTGAAATCCAGCAACGCAGTTGCCAATTCGTGTCCATCACATTTGTCAATTATCAATTGTCAATTGTCAAATGAAAGACTATCCGTGCAATCCGTGTAATCTGTGTGAGATTTTCAGACAATTTGTAGCCTATTTGTTTGATTTTTTTAAAAATTTGTAAGATTTCTGTAGCGCAAGCTACACTTTTCTTACGTCGAACTCACGTTAATTTGCTAACCTCCAAATTTCCTAATTTTCTAATTTGCCAATTCTCTAATTATCCCTTCTCCTTTCCGTCGCTACATTCCCCCTCTCCTTGGGAGAAGTCTCCGAATAGGAGAGTATGTGAACGGGGTGAGGATTCTCTTTCTTTCGCCTCGAAACCCCATTTTTGGCATTTTTAGCATTGTTGTATTAAGCTATTAATCAATTTTTTACACACCCTTTCTATACCAATCGTCCAAGATTCGTATAAGCTTCCTATAAGCTCTCTATAAGCTACCCCCACCCTTCTCATAGCCTTTTTTCACCAAAAACCCTCCCTCTCCTCTTCCGAATCTCTCCGATATCTTCCGAAAGTTCAGAACTTCTCTAAGATTCTCCCAAAACTCCGACGAACCTCTCTCCCCATTTCACAAGGCGCAGCCTTGATTTTGTTAAATTTTTATTTAATTTCTGAGGCATAGCCTCATTCCTCTAACTCAAGCTCGCACCTCATTTCCTCATTCTCTAATTTTCTAATTTTCTCATTTCCTCATTTCCTCATTCTCTCATTTCCTCATTCCCTCATTTTCTCATTCCCCCATTCCTTTCACACAAATATTTCTCCCCTTTTTATTCGTATTTCATAATTATTTCTTATCTTTGCCCCATCTATTCCTCATATCCTAACATCTAATAATTAAAACATTATGAAAAAAACACTTTTTTCAGTGCTCTCACTGATGGCGTTTAGCCCTCTGTTATGGGCACAAGAAACTGAAATGATTACCCATCCACAAAGCCAATACCAAAAGGCAGTGGAACTCTACAATCGCAAGCTCTATCAGCCTGCACAGAACCTGTTCCGAAAAGAACAAACCTCCAATCCCGATAGAGCTATCCAAACCCAAAGTGAATATTACGTAGCCACTATTGCCGCTATCCTTAATCAAGACGGAGCCGATGCGCTGGTGAATAACTTTATCGTTAATCACCCCGACTCTCCTCTGAGCTCCGAAGCCTATTTGCAAATGGCTAACATCTATTATCAGCAGGGCAACTACGAAGATGCGCTCGCTTGGTACGAGGCTATCGACGACCAAAGCATAAGCAGTAGCGATAAAGCTAAATACAACTTCCAAAAAGGTTTTTGCCTCTTCCAAACCGGCAAACAAGCCGAATCTAAACCTTATTTCGAGTCGGTACAAAACACCAAAGAATACGGTGCCAATGCCAAGTATTACTTAGGATATATCGCCTATGATAAAGACGATTATTCTAAGGCTGAAAGCTACTTCCGCGAAGTACAAGAAGAAGATGCTTCACTCACCAAAAACGTGTCTTACTTCCAAGCCAATATGTACTTCAAACAAGCTCTTTATCAAGAAGCTATCACCGAAGGACAGAAACAGCTCGCTAAAACCAAAAATGCTCAAGAAGTATCTGAGCTCAATAAGATTATAGGCGAAAGCTACTTCAACCTCAAGAAATACAAAGAAGCAATCCCTTACTTACAAAACTATAAAGGTAAAAAAGGTAGGTTCTCCAATACCGATTATTACTATATCGGATACGCTTATTACAAAAATAACGATTATAAAGCGGCTATCGAGCAGTTCAACAAAATCGTAGGCGGAAACGATAGCGTCGCTCAAAATGCGTATTATCATTTAGCCGAATGCTATTTGAAAACCAACCAAAAACAAGAGGCGCTTAACGCTTTCCGCAATGCCTCTCAAATGGACTTCGATAAGCAAATTAAAAAAGATGCTCATCTGAACTACGCCCGCCTCAGTTATGAAATCGGTAACCCTTACGAGAGTGTCCCCAACGTGCTACAAGCATACGCTTCGGCTTATCCTAACGACCATAAAGACGAAATACAGTCGCTCTTAGTCGATTCTTATATTTCATCTGGTAACTATCAAGCCGCTATCAGTCTGCTCGAAAAGTCTAACGACCCTAAGGACAAAGAAACCTATAAAAAAGTAGCCTTCTATCGCGGGTTAGAGCTTTTTAATGAATTGCAATACAACGAGGCTTTAAAATATTTGCAGAAAGCCATCGGTGGTAATTCTGCACTTGCCGCTCGCGCTACCTATTGGGCTGGTGAAACTGCTTATCAGCTGAAAGATTACAAAGGTGCCGAATCCTATTTTACTCAGTTTCTCCATAATTCATCAGCTCCTAAAACCGAAGAGTATGCCAAAGGCTTCTACGGTTTAGCTTATGCTAATTTCAATCAAAAAAACTATGCAGGTGCTATCGCTAATTTCGAGAAGTACCTCAAACAAAACCCTAAGAACAGTAGTTGGAAACACGACGCTATACTCCGTCTCGCCGATTCTTACTTCGTAACAGGTAAATACTGGCCTGCAATGGAAGGGTATAACAAACTCATCGAAGCTAAATCTTCTGACCAAGATTATGCCGCCTACCAAAAGGCTATTAGTTATGGGTTCGTAGACCGCCTCAATAGCAAAATTGAAGACTTAGAGCGTTTCGTTAAGAACTACAAAAGCTCTAATCTGCGCCCTAATGCTTTGTTTGAATTAGGAAATGCTTATGTAACCAAAGGAAATACCCAAAAAGGATTACAGTACTATCAGCAACTCGCCAAAGAGTATAAAGGCAATGTGCTCGTACCTCGTGCAATGCTCCGCGAAGGTTTAGTGTATTATAATAGGAACGAAAACCAAAAAGCCTTAACGCTTTTCCAAACTATCGCCAAAGACTATCCTAATACCAACGAAGCCTCACAAGCGGTAGCTTCCGCAAAACTCATCTATGTAGATATGGGTAA
The DNA here is from genome assembly GCF_000023285.1 of Capnocytophaga ochracea DSM 7271. NCBI lineage: Bacteria > Pseudomonadati > Bacteroidota > Flavobacteriia > Flavobacteriales > Flavobacteriaceae > Capnocytophaga > Capnocytophaga ochracea. Next base: position 690,384 of record NC_013162.1, read on the forward strand.
CGTAAACGAATACGCATCGTGGGCTAAAGGTTTGGGATATGTAGAGGTAACCGACCTCGAACTCGAAGGAGCTACTTATGAAGCTGCCGAACGACAATATATGCAAAACAATACCAAAGAGGCTATTTCAGGTTTTGAAAAATACCTTAAAGAGTTCCCTAACGGTATGCGTCGCACCAATGCCGAGTTTTTCTTAGCACAAATGTATTTCAATAGTGGACAAAAGGCTAAAGCACTTACACATTACGAAAATGTAACCAAAAGCGGTTCTAATGAATACGGCGAGCAATCGCTTACTCGTGTGTGTCAAATCCTTCTTGAAGCAGGTAGCTACCTAAAAGCTAAACCTTATCTCGAAGACCTCGAACGAACCGCTACTATCGCACAGAACAAAACTTATGCACAAAGCAACCTAATGCGCGTGTGCTATAACGAAAAACTATACGATAAAGCTATTGAATATGCCAATAAGGTATTAGAAGAAAAATCTATCGATACACGTATCAAGAACGATGCTTATATAGTGTTGGCTCGTGCTTATAGTCAAGCAGGAAATGAAACCCAAGCTCGCAAATATTACCAAGAGGTACAGAAAACCGCTACGGGTAGCCTCGCTGCCGAAGCCTTGTATTACGACGCTTATTTTAAGAATAAAGACGGTAACTACAAAGCCTCTAATGACGTAGTTCAAAAGATTGCTAAAGACTATGGCGGACACAAAGAGTTCGCTGCTAAGAGCCTTATCGTAATGGCTAAAAACTTCTACGGACTCAAAGACGCTTATCAAGCCTCTTACGTCTTAGAAAGTGTAATTAAAAACTTTAAAGAGTTTCCTGAAATAGTAGCCGAAGCCAAAAAAGAACTCGCAGTAGTAAAAGCCGAAGCCGCTAAAAGTAATTCATCAGTAAAATAATGGTTAATGATTAATTGTTAATGGTTAATATACACTTTGCCAAAGTTTTTGCCTGTGTGGCTCGCACCTTTGGCAAAGTTGAATCTCCCTCCTAAACCCTAATTTCTAAACAAATGAACAAACACATCACATATATTCTAACAATGCTTTTGTTCTCTGCCTCAACAATGGCAGTCGCTCAAAGCCGTAAAGACAGCCTCTCTACCAAAGTGGTAGATGTGGTAAAGTCATATGCTCCTACAATTGCCGACGCCGACAAAAAGCGTGAAGATGCAAACGTAAAAGATTCGCTTACCGTTAAGAAAAAGCAAATCAACTATACCATCTATTCGGTACCGGTAGCCTCTACTTTTGTTCCCGAAAAAGGCAAAGCAGCTTCGGTGAAACCAAAAGTCATTCGCGAAGACTATTTAGATTCTTATTTCGGTGGAGGTTTCGGTATGCTCAATACCTTTTATGCCGATGCCAATATCACTCTCCCTGTAAATGATAACAGTAACGCTTCTTTCTTACTGAATCACATCTCAGCCAATGATGATATGGACGAGGTATACACCGATACCTATTATGCGCTCTCATCGGCTGAGTTGCGTTATGATTTTCAGAACCAAGATGTACTTTGGGGGCTCACTGCTGATATAGGTCGCCGTTTGCACAACTGGTATGGCATTCGTCCCGCTTCTTATACAAGGCAACAGTTGATTGGAAAAGTAGATGATGTACACCAAACCTATTTCGATTATGGTGTAGGAGGTTACCTCCAATGGTCTAATCCTTACTTTAAAGGACTTGATTTCAGCGTACGTGGGCTCTACGACCATTTCGATAGTAAAGAATTGAATGTAAAAGCACAACCCACCTTCGAAATTCCTCTTACCGATGACCAAAAAGTTCGTACCAATGTAATTCTCGATTATTACAATGGTAGTTTTACCCGTCAAAATAACTTAGTAAACGAGCTTAACAATCGTTGGATGCTCTTTGGGGTAAATCCTTCTTATCATTTGTCTATCGAGAATTTAGACTTAAAATTAGGCGTTGCTTTGATGTATGTAGATGCGAACCAGTCCGATGAAAGCAAGTTTAAAGCTTATCCCGATGTAGAGGCTTCTTATCCACTTACTGCCGATGCTATTTTGCACGCAGGTATACGCGGTATTATGCAACAAAACACAGTAGAGAAACTCACCAAAGAGAATCCTTTTCTCTCACCTATGCAAGAAATTAAGCCTACCAACGTGCAAGCCGATGCTTTTGTAGCCCTTAAAGGAAAAGTAACTTCCGATTTGCTTTATCGCATACAAGGAAGCTATCGCCAATACAAAGAGATGCCTCTGTTTACTACCAATTCCGAGACACCTACTATCGCCACCGAAATATTGCCTTATCAATATAACAACTCTTTTAAGTTAGTGTATGACGAAGTAAACGATATGGAGCTTTTAGCTTCTATCGGAGGAAATATAAAAGATGTTTTCTCTTTTACCTTTGAAGGAAGATATAATAACTATAACGCACGTGTACAGAAAAATAAAACCGCTTGGAACTTGCCCAGCACACGAGTATCTCTCTTCACCGATTTTAGAATATTACCCAATCTTTTTGCTGGCTTCGACTTCTTTTATGTAGGAAAACGTTACGACCTCGATTACGTAACTGTTGCAAATCCTATTCCCGAGAAGCTCTCTTTGGAAGGTTATTTTGATATCAATTTCCACGCCGATTACACTTTCAACAAACATTGGCAAGTATTCTTAAAAGCCAACAACCTCACCAGTGAACACTATAAAAAATGGTTGTATTATCCTTCACAAGGTGTACAAGCCTTTGCAGGAGTACGTTATCTGTTTAGCCTAAGTAACAAGTAACAATTATATACTAACAAAACAAACAGCGGTATGAATAAAGCATTCATACCGCTGTTTGTTTATTATATCCTCAATTTTTATGTCTTCTATACTTTAATCTCTCTTATTATTCCCTTAATCACTTACCATCGACTTCTTATAATTCCTCCATTTCTCTATACATTGTTGCATATCATTAGGAAGTTCGCTATCAAAGCTAAGGTACTTGTGAGTAATCGGGTGTTCAAAACCTAAGGTTTTAGCGTGCAAGGCTTGGCGAGGTAATACCGCAAAGCAATTCTCTACAAACTGCTTGTATTTGGCAAAAGTCGTTCCTTTCAGAATCTTGTCGCCCCCATAACGTTCATCGTTGAAAAGGGTATGCCCTATGTGCTTTAAATGTACTCTTATCTGGTGTGTACGCCCTGTTTCTAACTTGCAAGAAATGAGTGTTACATAACCAAAACGCTCTAACACCTTGTAATGGGTTACTGCCTCTTTACCGTGAGAACCATCGGGGAAGACGTCCATTTGCAGGCGGTCTTTTAAGTGTCGCCCAATATGACCGCACACCGTTCCTTCGTCTTCTTCTATATTACCCCATACAAGGGCTATATATTCGCGCTGAGTAGTTTTATTAAAAAACTGTTGAGTAAGGTGTAACATCGCCTCTTCGGTTTTAGCCACTACTAAAAGTCCACTAGTATCCTTATCGATACGATGTACCAACCCAGGACGATTGCTACTGTTGTTAGGCAAGTTCTCAAAATGATATACCAATGCGTTGATGAGCGTTCCGCTGTAGTTGCCGTGACCAGGGTGTACCACCATACCCGCAGGTTTGTTTACCACCAAAAGGCTATCGTCTTCGTATACTATGTTTAAAGGAATATTCTCGGGCACCAATAAATCCTCGTGAGGAGGGTGAGGAAAAAGTACCTTTACTTCGTCATTAGCTTTCACACGATGATTAGACTTTACAGGCTCGCCATTCACAAAAATATTACCCTGCTTGGCTGCTTGTTGCACCTTGTTACGGGTGGCGTTCTCTACAAAGTTCATCAAGAATTTATCCACGCGCAAAGGTTCTTGCCCTTTGCCCGCCGTAAAGGAGTAATGCTCGTAAAGAGAAGGAGATCCCTCTCCGTCTGGTTCTAAATCGTCTAAATCTTCTATCTCGTCTATATCACGCATTACCTTACATTTGCGCCACAAACTTTGCCAAAGTTTCTAATAGCGTGCGTACTACGCCCCTTACCAAAGTTTAAATTTATAATAGCCTGCACTGCTCACACTAATCTCCTATCAGTTCTTCAATAGGTATTTCGGTAGGGATAGTATCCCGAGCCTCTAAGCCGTTGCCACACACAAGGTCTATACGTGAGGTTTTAATAAGCTTATCGCCAGGTTGTACAGGTTTACCGTCGTGTTGCATCTCCAATACCATATCCTTCCCTATATTGTTCACATAAGTAACTCTACCGATTGCAAGCCCTACCGATTGCAAGGTAGCTACTGCATTCCGGCGCGTTACTTGTATCACCTTAGGCACTGTTACTTTATGATAGCCCGACGGATTGATGTTAAGGTATATTTTGCGGTTCTTCTTTACTCTCTCGGTAGCCTCAGGCGTCTGACTGATTACCGATAGAGGAGGGTATTTAGGGTCGTATTCAGTAGAATCCAACACCTCATAACGCAATTGTTGCTTATCTAATATCACCCCTACTTCGGTAAGTGTTTTCTTGCTCAAATTAGGTACTGTAATGTACTCTCCGTGCGCCGTATAGATGCGCAAGAGTTGCAATACACACCAAACTAATATAATACACGCCACTATGGCAAAAGCAAATTGCCAAGCTAGTTTCTTTCCTGAGTTTTTTAAGAATTCTTTAATCTTTTCCATACTTTGCAAGTATTGTTATGGTGCAAAGGTACAAATATTTTTGAAAAGGACAATACAGCCCCCTACAATATCCTCAACCACACCTTCTCCCCTTTCTCTATGGGGGTATCGTTGTAGAAGTACACTTTCCCTTCTACCGAAGTAGCTTCTATAAGGTATTGTGCTCCTTGAAAATAACAGTATTGTACAGTAGCTTCCCAATCAGAGGTTGCAGTAATGATAATCTGTTGGGGTTTGAAGAGTTTGCCGTTATGCCAACTCACTTCTCCAAACAAAGAAGCGGTGTAATAATCGGTATTTTGGAAATAAACCGAAAGCGTATTGTTAAAAAACAATAGCTTCCCGTCGCGCATAATAAGGGTTTTATCGGAGTAAGAAAGCGCATCTTTACCGTCGTGAGTAGCCACTATACAGCTAATGTTTTGCTCTTTCAAATAGGTGAAGAGAGTGCGTTGTAGTTCGTTCTTTCTAAAATTATCCACCTGACTAAAAGGTTCGTCAAGCAATAACAATTGAGGTTCTTGTGCCAATGCCATTGCCAATGCCACACGCTGTTTCTCACCACCGCTGAGATTCAGTGCTTTTAGGGGCGCAAAACGTTCCATTCCCACCAAGGTGAGCAACTCCATTACGCGCTCTTTTTTATAGGTTAAATCGAGGTTAGATATAAACTTTCCTACATTTTCAGCTACCGTGTGATAAGGGCCTAACCCAAAGTCCTGTGCGAGGTATTTCATCGTTTTAAACCCAGGCACTAACTGCCAAGAAGGCCCCCTTACGCGCTCGTTGTGGAAGTGTATAGTACCTTCTTGCACATCAATAAGACCATAAATAGCTTTCAGCAAGGTACTCTTGCCACAACCACTTTCTCCCATCAGCGAAAGGTGCTCACCTTGCGCCAACTCAAAAGAAATGTCTTGCAGTATAGGGTCTTGCCCTTCATAAGCAAAGAATATATTTTTAAGGTTTAGCATTGTTTATTTATATGTAAATATTCGCGCTTTGCAATTTATGCAATTCGTATATTGCTTCCCACACTTCGGCAAAGTTTCCCTGTGCCCTAAGAACTCACACCTCCTCATTTTCCCATTTCCTCATTTCCCCATTTCCTCATTTCCCCATTTCCTCATTTCCCCATTTCCTCATTTCCCCATTTCCTCATTTTCTAATTTTCTCATTTCCTAATTTTCTAATTAATCTGCCTGTGCGGCTCGCACTTAGAGCGCACTTTTAAACTGTTCCAAGAAACGCATATCGTTCTCATAGAACATACGTATATCCCCTATTTGGTACAAAAGCATTGCAATGCGTTCAACTCCCATACCGAAGGCAAAACCACTGTATACCTCACTATCAAAACCACAGTTTTTAAGTACGTTAGGGTCAGTCATACCACAACCCATAATTTCCAACCAACCAGTACCTTTGGTAATGCGGTAATCCACCTCGTTATTGAGTCCCCAATAGATGTCTACCTCAGCACTTGGCTCGGTAAAAGGGAAGTACGACGGACGCAAACGTATACGCGACTTGCCGAACATCTCCTTAGTAAAGTACAACAAAGTTTGTTTCAGGTCAGCAAACGATACGTTTTTATCTATATATAAGCCTTCTACTTGGTGGAACAAACAGTGTGAACGTGCCGAAATAGCTTCGTTGCGGAATACTCTACCCGGCGAAATCGTCCGTATAGGTGGCTGATGTCCCTCCATATAGCGTATTTGCACCGAACTGGTATGGGTACGTAAGAGAATATCCGGATTAGTTTGTATAAAAAACGTGTCCTGCATATCACGAGCAGGGTGATATTCAGGAAGGTTGAGGGCAGTAAAGTTATGCCAGTCGTCTTCTATCTCAGGTCCGTCCGATACGTTAAAACCTATATTGGCAAAGATATTCACAATTTCGTTTTTAACTATCGAAATAGGGTGGCGCGCCCCGATAGGCGAAGGGGTCGCAGGACGACTCAAGTCGCCGTATATACCTTTGCTTTCACTGTGTTCTTCCAAACGCTCGCGCCATTCTTGTACTTTGGCTTCTACTTTTTGTTTGAGCTCATTCACTACCTGCCCAAAAGTCTTTTTCTCCTCCTTAGGCACCTCTTTAAAAGCGGTAAAAAAGTCGTTGAGCACCCCTTTTTTACCGAGGTACTGAATGCGGAATTGTTCAAGTTCTTCCTTAGTTTTTGCGCTAAAATCTTCTATCTTAGCAATATGCTCTTTTATTTTATCAATAATCATACAGTAATACGATTTCTCTTTTGTTTTTCCCAAGACGCAAAAGTATAAATAATTTTCCATTTAGCAAATTTACCAATCTACTAATTTTCTAATTTGCTAATTCTCACATCTGCCAATTCCCTCATTTTCTAATTCTCTCATTTCCTAATTCCCCCTTTTCCTTCATACTCCCCCCTAGCACCTAAGGCCTATAGCCTAATGCCTCTTCCTCTTTCTTTCGCCTCGAAACCCCGTTTTTAACATTTTTAGCCTTGTTATATAACACTATTAATCAATTATTCATACACCCTTTCTATACTAATCGTCCAAGATTCGTATAAGCTTCCTATAAGCTAACCCCACCCTTCTAATAGCACTTTCTCACCAAAAATTCTCTCGACCCTCTTCCGTTCTTCTCCGTTATCTTCCGAATAGTCCTAACAACCCCAACACATCGCTTTTGCTGTACGCACTTTGCCAAAGTTTGAAACTTTGGCAAAGTTAATCTCCTTTGGTACAAGCTTGTAGCTCGTACCCCATTTTCTCATTTCCTCATTTCCTAATTTCCTCATTTCCTAATTCTCTCATTTCCTCATTTGCTAATTTACTAATTATTTTCTACTTTTGCACCCCAAAATCAAATACTCTCAGATCAGACGTGTCTAACAAGTCTAATCCCTGACACCTAATAATGAAAAAACACTTACTTATACTTTTCCTATCATTTACAACAATGATTTTCGCGCAGAAAATACCTGCTGTGAAAGATACCATTACTAAAGATACTACTAAAACCAAAACAACTGAAAAACCCGAAAAGACTCCTGAGCAAAAGCGCGCTGAAGAGTACGCTAAACTCATCAAAAAAAAGGGTATAGAGCGCAACGGACTCTTTACTATCCGTAAGATTGAGGATAAATGGTACTTTGAAGTCCCCGATTCCCTTCTTAATCGCTATTTGCTATGCGTAACGCGACTCAAAGCGGCTCCTCATAACTTCGGACTCTATGCAGGCGAAAAAGTGAATGAACAAACCGTCTATTTCGAGCAGAAAGGCGATAAAACACTTCTCTTGCGCTCTTTCCTCAATCTGCAAGAAGCGGGTACCGACGATAATATCTCGGTAGCAGTCGCCAATTCGAGTGCAAATCCTGTGGTGGCATCGTTCACCGTTATCGGGCGCAACCCCAAAACCAAAGCACAACTCATCGACATCACCGATTTCTTCAAGCAAGACAACAGCGTTACCTCTTTCTCATCGAATGCAAAAACCCAAATGAAAATAGGCGCTATCGCTACCGATCGTTCTTTTGTAGACGATATACGCCCTTATCCTATCAACGTAGAGGTCAATACCCTCAAAACGTTCAACGCTTCACCCAGTACGATTCCGTCAGCAAACAAGGTAGGGGCTATTACCTTAGAACTGAATATCTCTATGGTGCTCTTGCCTAAAACACCTATGCAAAAACGCCTTTTCGACCCTCGTGTGGGCTTTTTCGCTACCCGATACATCAAGTTCAGCGACCAGCAACAACGCACCGAAACTGAATATTACATACACCGTTTCCGCTTAGAACCTCGCAAAGAAGACGTCAAAAAATATCTCAGCGGTCAGTTAGTACGCCCCAAAAAGCAAATTGTGTTCTATATCGACCCTGCTACGCCTAAACAATGGCAAAAATACCTCATTTTGGGCGTAAACGATTGGAATGTTGCTTTCGAACAAGCGGGATTCAAAGAGGCTATTGTCGCAAAACCTTGGCCTAACGACCCTTCAATGAGTTTAGAAGATGCCCGCTTCAACGTAATTCGCTACCTCCCTTCCGAAAAAAGTAACGCCTACGGTCCTAACATCGCCGACCCTCGCAGTGGTGAAATTATAGAATGCCACGTAGGCTGGTATCACAACGTGATGAAACTCCTCAACCAGTGGTATATGATTCAGGCAGGTGCTGTCGATAAACGCGCTCGTACTATGGAGTTCAACGAGGAACTAATGGGCGACCTCGTGCGCTTTGTCTCCTCTCACGAAATAGGGCACTGCTTAGGTTTGCGCCACAATATGGGCGCCAGCAGTCAAACGCCTGTCGAAAAACTCCGCGACAAAAAATGGGTAGAAGCCAATGGGCATACCGCTTCCATTATGGACTATGCGCGTTTTAACTATGTGGCACAGCCCGAAGACAATATCAGTAGCAAAGGACTCTATCCGCGTATAGGCATCTACGACAAATGGGCAATCGAATGGGGATATCGCTATTACGGCAACAAATATAAAGACAAGTATGCTGAACAAGAGGCGCTTGCCGAAATGGTTACCCAAAAACTCAAAGCCAATCCGCGATTGTGGTTCGGAGGGGAAGGCAAAGATGAAGACCCTCGTGCACAAACCGAAGACCTTTCAGACAACGTAATGAAAGCCAATACTTACGGATTGAAAAACCTCCGCTATATTGTGCAACACCTCCCCGAATGGACTAAACAGCCTAACGACAAATACGAGCATTTAGATGAAATGCAAACCGCTGCCTATATGCAGTATTTCCGCTATTTAAAACACGTGCTCAAACACATTGGTAATAGATATGTGGGCATTATCGGTGAGAAAGAAGTCTATAAAGAAGTGCCCAAAGAGAAGGTAAAAGAAGCTATTAACTATTTAGATAAAGAACTTTTTGAAGCGCCTTTGTGGTTATATCCTCAGGAAATAGTAGAAAAAACAGGAGCAACCCCCGATAAGAACATCATCAGTATGCAAAACCTTACCCTGAGTGTGCTTTTAGGAGAGCAAACCCTCTACAACCTTTATAACCAATCGCTCACCTCCAAGAATCCTTATCCGCTAAACGAATATCTGCAAGATGTATTCAAAGCGGTATGGAAACCCCTCAACCACCCCGATGCTCGCCAAAACACTTATCGTCGTGGGATAGAACGCTTGTACCTCTCTCAAATCGATAGGCTCATCAATGCGCCTGCTGAGGCTAAAAACAGCAAAGCTGCGAGCATACAGCAAGTATCCGATGTGCGCCTCTTTGCCTTACAACATTTAGATATGATTGAGGCTTTCGCCAAACAAGCACTTGCCAAAGAACCTGCTTCATCTATTAACCATCTACACTACCAAGAAATTATAAAGGAAATAGAACGTATTAAAGACCCTAAAAAATAGTGTTAGAACCCGAAGAACTCAAAGACTCAAAACCCGACCTACTGTTTATCCTCATTATGGGACTCCTATCGATGCTCACCCCTCTGGCTATCGATATGTACCTCCCTGCCTTTGTGAAGATTGCTAATGATTTGAATGTATCCGAAGAGATGATATCTCAAACCTTAGCACTCTTTACCCTTGGTTTTGCTTTTGGGCAACTCTTCTGGGGACCTCTATCCGATAGTTATGGGCGCAAACCTATCATTCTTATCGGGATTATCACCTCAGCATTGGTGTCGTTAGTGATTACGCAAATTCACCATATCCATCACTTTTATATACTGCGCTTTGTACAAGGCTTTTTTGGAGCCTCACCAGCGGTAGTAACGGGTGCCCTCTTGCGCGACCTTTTCGCCAAGAACGAGTTTGCCCGCCAAATGTCGATGATTATGATTGTTACGATGATTGCCCCACTTATCGCCCCCGTACTGGGCGGTCACCTCACCGACTGGTTTCATTGGCATATCATCTTCTACGTGCTGATGGTTTTAGGACTCTTGGCAGCGCTCTTAGTGAGTTATAAAATCCCTGAAACGCTTCCTAAGTTCAAGCGTGTTCCTTTGAAAATAGGCAACACCTTACGCATTTATGGCAAGCTCCTCAGCAATAAAAAGGTATTGGGGTATATTTTCTGCAATTCGCTTTCCTATTCAGGAATGTTTTGCTTTATCACCACGGGGTCTATTGTGTACACCAAACTCTTTGGGGTAGCTCCTCAGCATTTTGGATACTTTTTCCTTCTCAATGTAATTGTAATGATGACGGCAACCTCGCTCAATGGCAAATTCGTCACCAAAATAGGCGTAGAAAAATCCTTGCGCTTGGGGCTTACTATCCAACTCATTGCAGGAGCGTGGCTGGTGATATGTGGTATTTTTCATTTGGGATTATGGGCTACCGTAGCAGGAGTTTCAATGTTTGTAGGTTTGGTATCGGTAGTGTCCAGCAGTGCCAATGCCGCCATTTTGGATATGTACCCCGAAGTAGCCGGTACCGCCAATTCACTCACAGGAATGTTGCGTTTTGGTATCGGTTCGGTAGTAGGAGCAGTGCTCTCGCTTTTCGCCATCACCTCCGAGCGCCCAATGGTATTTGCAATGGCAATATGTATAGGAGTAGGCGCCCTCAGCTACTTGCTGTTAGTCGCCCGTCGCACCATTAGCAAATAACTATACCGTTTCTCTGCCTCTCTAAGTCTCTCCAAAACAAAAATTTTATAGTTCATCATAGCTCGATATTTACCTTATATCTATCATCAATCAGTATAAAATTAGTGTTGTGTTTCTTTGCAAGAGCTAAAAACTGTGCATTATCATCTAAAACACTTTCCATTGTACACCAATCATCTTCTAAACGGTTTTCTATGACTTTTGCATATTTCTTTATATCATCAAAGTGGGTTTTAATATAGTTTTCACTCATTACAAGACAATAACATTTAATATCCTCGAGATATTTTTTTGTAAAATCTTTCTCCCAGTCAAAAGGAATATATACTCCTTCAATGATAAGATTTTGTTTGTTTTCTATGGCTGTTTTAATCATTTCACGAATAATAGGCCACATATAATCTGTAAGTGCTTTATCATTTTCTAAGGTAAGTTTAGTATAACCACTGCGAATTAATCCCATTTTTAAGTGATCTATTGATAGATATGGGTATTTATATTTTTCTAATAGCTTTTGAGCTAAAAAAGTCTTACCTGTGTGTGAAGCTCCAGTAATTAAAACAATCATTTTTATACCTCGTTTACCTCTGATAAAACCGCACCCAATCAATATACATTCTCACGGGTTTATCAAACGGCTTTACTTCGCCTACCCATTCACCTCCCAGTTGCATATCAATAATCAAAAAGAAAGGCAAATCAAACGGGAATTGCTTTTCACTCTCCTTACCAGGCATACGCGAGTAGACAAATGAAGGCAGTCCGTTTACGTAAAACCGTATCACATCTCCTTCAAAATCCACTGCGTAAGTGTTGTAGTCATCTGGATTAATAGGGAAAGAAGTAGAGTTTTTTGGTCCTGCTTTCTTTTTATGTGTAAACGGCGAATGCACAGTGTGATACACAAAAGGGTCGTAATTTAAGCGTTCTATAAGGTCTATCTCTCCTCCTTCTTCAGGCCATTTAGTATCTTTGGTAACCAACCATATAGCAGGCCACGCTCCTTGCGTGCCTTCTAACTTACAGCGTACTTCTATCTTCCCTTTTTGGAAAAACTTCTTTTCTTTAGTCCAAACACCCGCAGTAAGGTAAGGCGAAGGGTCTTTTTTTAAATCTTTATTAGTCACCCCTAAAAGAATCATCTTACCGTCCTTTATCTCAAACAAACTCGGGTCTTTGCTCATTGTGTTGCAACAGTTGTCTCCCCAACGGTTCATTTTTGTCCACACTCCTGTCGAGAAAATATCATTTCTGTCGAAATTATCTTCCCATACCAATTTCCAAGGTTTCTCATTAACCTCCTCTTTCTTTGAACAACCCCAGCTCATAAGAGCCAACGTAAATAGTAATAATGTAAAAGGTTTCATATTCATACAGTTTAAGTTATTATTTTTTCATTTTCTCTTTCTTCATATGCCTTACCTAAAAGCGCCAAAAACTCTTTGCGAGGTATTTCCTCTGCTCCCAAACGCTCTAAGTACTCGCTGTATATTTGGCAATCTACCAATGCTATATCGGGGTGTGCTTGCAGGTAGGTGATAAAGCCGTATTCTGACGCATTATTACGCTTGCTAAACATACTCTCCCCACAAAAGATTTTGCCCATTTTTAGCCCGTATAAACCTCCTATGAGCACATCTCCTTCCCACACCTCTACCGAGTGCGCTATCCCTCTTTTATGCAAGCCTGTATAGGCTTCTATCAGTTCAGGGTGAATCCACGTGCCGTCTTGGTCTTTACGCGGAACAGTAGCGCACTGTCGCATCACCTCAGTAAAACAATGGTTATAAGTAACGCGATAAGGTGCTTCGCGTAACATCTTACGCATATGCTTGCTGATATGCAATTTCTCCCGAAAGAGTACAAAACGCGGGTCAGGACACCACCAAACTACCGGCTCTCCTTCGTTATACCACGGGAAAATACCCTCCGAATACGCCTCAATAAGCCGTTCAGGGGTAAGGTTCCCTCCTAAAGCAACAATTCCTTCCTCCGAAGCCGTATCGGGGGAAGGAAAAGATGTTTTATCGTTCGTTAAGTATATCATTCTTTAGAATGGCAAATCGTCTTCCTCAGTAGGGGCAGAAGCTCCCTGTGCGGGGTCTGGTGCACTAAAAGCCTGCTGAGGGGCTTGTGGCGGATACTGAGCGGGCGTTTGTTGGTATTGTGGTGGGGCTTGCTGATATTGCGGAGGCGCTTGCTGATATTGTGGTTGTGCATATCCTTGTGGCGGATAAGCAGGTTGCCCCTGTGGTGGATATTGCCCTTGCGGAGGGGGATAGGCTCCTTGTGCCACCTCAGCATTTTCAATACGCCATCCTTGTAAGTTCACAATATATTTAGTTTCTCCTTGTGGGTTTACCCATTCACGACCGCGAATATTGAAACTGATGCGTACCAATTGCCCTACCTGAAAGTTGTCGAGAAGTACACATTTTTCTTGTACAAAGTCAAAAGGGATATACTGGGGGTATTGTTCCTCAGTAGAAATCACCACATCACGGCGTTGAAAGCCGTTTTGTCCTACGGTTTGTGTAGGGCTAATCTTTATAATTCGTCCTTGAATTTCCATATTGGTATTCCTTTTTATTGCTTATTCTGATAATATTTACAAGGGCAAAGGTACTATTTTTTTAGTTATCGGCAATACTTATACCCAAAAATATTACAAAACATTTTACTTTTTGCCCAAAAACATTCTATTTACAAGTCTTTGTATAATCATCTACCAACTGTATCATTCCTTCTTTCGTTTTGGTGTTGTATTTAGTAACATCTAACGAAGGACAATTGATATATTTAGCCAATATTTTTTGTATTTTATCTGCACTCTTCGAACCAAAAGTTGCTTTATCTCCCAAATATACCGCTTTGTCAGCTCCCTTAATCTTTAAATAGTAATCCTCAGGATATTTACTGTGCACCAACACGTAATTGCCGTTGTTATCATACAGAATCTCAAAGAACTGAGCAGCTCCCGAAAGTACGTTTAACTGCGAACCTCCGTGAGCAAAAAAACCGTCTTCTGCACTTTTTGAACCTATAAAACAACGCTCATCTATGCAGAATTTCACACCGTCCTTCGCTTTAAAATAAGCGTCTTTCTCACCTTCCTTTTTGAATTTCATCGTTGCCCCATATGAAGTAAGGTCTGATACATTCTGCTCTTTGTTAAGTATCGCTCCTACCGACTGGAATTCAATCGTAATAAGCCCCTCTTTCTTATCCCCTTTAGCATCTATCACATAACCCGGAGCATCGTAAATATTTACCGTTTGCTTTTTCGCTTCCTCCAACATTTCTTTATTTTGCTGGTCGATAGCATTCTTTCTACCTTCTAAATATTGACTAAAAGCCTCAGTCATATCGCCAAACGGATAGCCATTGGCATAAAGCCTATTCACAATTCTTTTATCAGCCACCCCTATTTTGGTAAGAGGAACAAATACCGGAAACTCTTTTTGGTCGTAGGTTTTTATAACGAAATAATCTTCGTTTTTATACGAATGATGATGCGCAGTAGCCACTACGTGACCTTTGATATCTGTTACCGTAAAATCAGTGATAACAATACCCCCATCTCCGTTTTGCACTTTGCGCACAATAATGCCTATTTGCTTGCCGTTTTTAAGAATCGCATCTCCCTGTACCGAAATTTTATCAGCCGTAGCCAAGTTATCTTCCGTTTGAATAGTATTCCGCTCTTGTTCAAACACAGCGTCCCATTTCTCTGAGAACGGACGATGAGTACTCTCAAAAAAAGCCGTTACCACCGCAGGGTCAATACCCTTTTCTGTGAGCATTCCCGTCCCCGATTTAAACACACAGTCAAGCAGGTACTTCTCACCCGAAAAAGTAAATTTCAATTTATCCGGAATTGCCACTTCCCGAATTACCCCATTAGCATTAGAAAACTCTATCCAACGGTGAGGAGCCAAATTACCTTGTGCCGTTTCAGCCGTAAGAACCACCCTGTACAACAAATGATTCGAAAGGTCACTAAATTGATATTTACCGTCCTTTTTCTCAATCTTAGCAACGGGAGTACCATTTGATAGAAGTTCACCCTTCTTCACTTTAAAATCTTGCGCACAAACATTCATTACTGAAAGTACGCCTATTAAAAATAAACATTTCATTTTATTCATCTTGAAAAAACAATTAAATTACAACCGCAAAAATAATGAATTTTATAATATATACAAGATACATAAAAGAAAACTCTATCATTCCCCCCTTCACCCTTCTGTTTTCTCTCGCTACATTCTCTCTTTCCTGTCATTCGCCCTCTCGCCATTCGTCACTCGTCACTCGTCATTTTTTCTCCTTTTCCGTCACTACATTCGCCCTTTGAAGGTAGCCAGCGACAGCTGGGTATGTACCCCACGAGAGCGGAGTGTGTGATAAAGGGGTGGTTTGTCTCCTTTTCCAGCTTGTCCCCTTCGGGGGTTCGGGGGCTTACCGAATAAATGATTCGCCACATTGCCCCTCTCCGAGGGAAGTCCGCGAGAGATTTTCATCACATTTTCTTCGTCATTCGTCTCTTGTCATTCGTCATTTCATTATTTTTTCCGTCACACTCCCCCCTATTGCCTATGGCCTAAGGCCTATTGCCTTTTCTCTTTCTTTCGCCTCGAAACCCCGTTTTTAACATTTTTTGCATTGTTGTATTATGGTATAAATCAACTACTTATACACCCTTTCTATACCAATCGTCCAAGATTCGTATAAGCTTCCTATAAGCTCTCTATAAGCTACCCCCACCCTCCTCATAGCATTTTTTCATCAAAAAACCTCCCAGTCTTTTTATGATTTCTTCCGTTTCCTTCCGAATCCTCCAGCCCCTCCTCTAACCTATCCGACCCGCCTGAAAAGTCCGCCCCGTCCATTCCCCTTGGTGGTATTATTGATATTTCTGGCATTATTGGCTTTTACCCCATTTGCTAATCTCTTAATTCTCTAATTCCCTCCGCTGGTGCAAGCTTATAGCTTGTACCCTTTTTTCTAATTCCCTCATTCTCTAATTTTCTCATTTTCTCATTCCCTCATTTTCCAATTATTTATTGTAACTTTGCCAAAAGTTTAAACGGATTTTGTTATGTTTATCTTTGTCTTGTAATATTTCTCGTATTATTAACGTATATATAAAACTAAACTTTTATGGATACCATAAATTGTATTTTTAGGAGTGTTTTACATAACAATGGGATTTCTAATCTCAAAATTCCCTAACTTATTATCAGGCTATAACACATTGTCTGATGAAGAGAAAGAATCTTTAAAAAACACAGAGTATACGCTATATCTGCGTAATGTCTTTATTATTTGTGGATTAGCTTCTATTTTTTTAACTTTTTTGTCTCGTTCCCTTGTCTGGGATATTTGTATTTCCATATTATTAGGCTTGCTTATTCCCATTTTATCCGTACTACGATTTAATCCTATAAAAAAACAAGCTTCTTCTAAAAAAGATTTTTACATTGTTCTTTTCTTAATCGGGGCTGTGTGTATTTTTCTTTTTTATGGAATGAGAGAAAGTGATATTGAGGTTAGCAAAGAAAGAATTGAGAATTCAGGTCTTTATCATTTTAATATTAAAATGAAAGATATTGATTCAATAACTCTTGTTAACGAATTACCTAAATTTGTTTTGCGAACTAACGGGTTTGATGTAGGAATCATCAAAAAGGGATTTTTTAAAACCGAAAAAGGTGATGTATATAAACTTTCTTTACGTGTTAATACAAAACCTTACATTAAGATTTATCACTCCAAAAATCAAATACTTCTTTTGAATTATGGCGATTCTATACAAACTTTACAATTATTCAATAATATCAAAACACATATGAAATGAACCCAAATTTTATAATTTCGCCTAAAACATTAACTCTTATTACGGACATTCAGTTGTACAGCCACATAGTCGTGAATCCCCTTTAAATTTTGTAGTTTTCCCATTGATAACAACTATTAAAAATTGCATAAAGCATTCCAATGGCATAATTATTGCAACAAACTTTAATATTAATTTTTTAAATTGAATCAAGTATGAAAAAAATTATTGCTTTAGTATCAGTGATTTGTTTATCACTAGTAGCTTTTTCTTCTATATCTTGTAGCAAGAATGATGACCCAGCAGACAATGACCTTTTTGTAGGAACCTACAAAGGTAAAATCTCTTATTCAAATGGAGATGAAAAAAAATCTGCTGATAATGGAGCCGTAACAGTTGTTAAAACAGGAAATGACTATTATTTCCGTTTTTCAGATGGCATTCCTGACCTTAAAGGTGTTAGCTTCAAAAAAGAAGGAGATAACACTTTAGTAAACATCGACTTGAAAGATGGTGTGAAACTCATTAGAATCAACGCCTCTTCATTGAACATTTTGTATACTACAGATGGAAAGACCTGGACTGCTAACGCAAGTAGGTAATTCTGAAAAAGAAGTACTAAAAAAACCCCGAAAATATATATTTTCGGGGTTTTTTCATTTTTAATATGTGCTCTTCCTTCCTTATTACTTCTTTTTAAATATCAAATTTATCAAGAATAAAATAACAATAGCTCCAATAGCTCCTGTCAAGATAGCACCAATCCATCCTCCTCCAAGTGAGACGTGAAACACATCTCCTAAAAGCCAATACCCCACGATACTTCCAAGAATACCAATAATGATATTGCCTATAAGACCTAATCCACTACCTTTATAGATAGTTCCTCCTAACCATCCAGCGATGGCTCCAATAATAAGTGTTGCGATAATACCCATAATTTTTAATATTAAATTAGGGTACAAAGGTAAGAATTATTATTTAAAAAACAAATAAAAATCATAACATTGTATTATGAATTGCTTTCAAATTTTGTAGTTTTGCGATTGATAACAACAATTTGTTAAAAACAATACAAAGTCTACAATTAAAAGTTAAAACAATCTTAAACTTTGTTAACTTACTTGACAGAGAAGAGAATATCTTATAACTTTGTCGCAAAATTCTAAAATATTTAATTATGAAAAAGTCAGTACAAATCTTTTTAGAACTTATCTCAGCTATTGCAATTTACTTGTTTATAAATTCAATAGCCTATGGAGATCATTTGGTAACCCTACCGCTGTACTTAACAGGGGTAGTGATTATGAGTTATCTCTTTGTAAGAGAGAGACCTCAACAGAAGTGGGGTAGTTTCTTGCGTGTGGTGAGTCCTTTTGCAGTGCTAATGCTCATCGCTGGCAGCCTGCAAGATGCGAATACGAGCTTGGCACTCGGTTATATTGCTAGCACTGCGGTGGCTTTCCTATTGGGAATGTGCATTGCTACTGTGAGCAAGACGTACCAAAAGATAGGTTTATCCGCGTTGGCTTTTCTGCTGGTAGTTGCCGTACGGCTGTCGTTTTCAGCGGAGTTTCAATATTTGATAGGCGTACATTGGTATACCTTAGGACGTTAATCATCTAATAGAATATAGAAAGAGGTTGCTCAGAAGTCTGGGCAACCTTTTTTATGCTTTGTTACTTATAAAATATTTTTTTGTAGTTTTGCGATTGATAACAACTTCCGCTCCTAAACCTTTGAGGCTTTCTCCGTTGTGAATTGCTTTCAAATTTTGTAGTTTTGCTATTGATAACAACTCTTTTGCGACGTATTCATATTGAGGACGGGTTGTGAATTGCTTTCAAATTTTGTAGTTTTGCGATTGATAACAACGTTTTCCATTTTTCTTTAATTTTATTTATAGTTGTGAATTGCTTTCAAATTTTGTAGTTTTGCGATTGATAACAGCCATTGATGATTTGAGTCGTTATGAAAGTTCGTTGTGAATTGCTTTCAAATTTTGTAGTTTTGTGATTGATAACAACGGACTCTCAAGACTTCCTACGCTCAGCTTTGTTGTGAATTGCTTTCAAATTTTGTAGTTTTGCGATTGATAACAACTAATTGATGTTGGACTCTCTCGTTAGTACAGTTGTGAATTGCTTTCAAATTTTGTAGTTTTGCGATTGATAACAACTTAATGACTCATATAACTTCAAATGGGCAGGATTGCCTAGTATAACATAGTTTAAGAAGTATTTTATTGGTTTTTAAAAAGGGTTTTTAATATTCGCCTATGCTTACAATATCGCCTAAGTGATTAATACGGACTTTTACGATATCTTTTAACCCTGACAAGCCTTCTCTCTTCCAAGTTACATTTTTTAAAATATTATCTGTCTCTACATTAGTTTCTAAGTGATGTCTAAAAAAATAATCTTTAGTAGCTATTTTTTGTACTCTAAACAAATTGGGGCTTATCAATTTTTTATTTTTAGGATCTAACAAGTCTATTTCAGCAGGATTAAAACCTGTTGTTGCATTGGGAAATACGAACATTTCATTCTGTTTCATAGTGAACAGAAATTGCCAACCTTCTGCTTGTTTGTAGGTTTTATCAATAATAGGAATCCCTTGCTGAGCTCGTACGACAGCGTCAAAGAATGAAACTATTTGTTCCTGCAAATTACCTTCTTTATCCCGATAAATAGCCACGTGGTGGTTATTGCCAGTACTTACATAATCTACAGGAATTTCTTTTCCTTCTTTATTTAAAGTAGTTTTTCCTAAATGGTCTTTTCCTATGTGCAAAGGTTGAGCGTTGTTCACGCCACTTATAGTAACGCGTTTAATCGCAATTCCTTTTTCTTTATTGAGCCAAATAGGGTTCTTTTCTAAGTCTACAAAGGCTTTCTTAGGATCATTATCGTAGGCTTGGAGTCGCTTGATAAGAATACGTTTTACTCCTTGATCAATTACTTTTTCAATAGATTTCAAATCTTTGAAATTGTCTGGAGAAATATCTTTCCGAATAGAAAAATCTTCTTCCAAGTAGGTGAGATTTACTTTTTCTGGCAAAGTTTTAGTTTTTGATTCATCTAAATAAATAGGGTTTTTAGATAGTGCGTTCTTCCCTGCAAAGGCTTTTTTAGGGTCGTTGTCATTAGCTTGCAATCTTTTTAGCAATGCTTCGCGATAAACAGGATTAGAGACTTTTGCGATAGTTCTTTCATCAAACTTTACACCTATTTTTTCTTCTTTATTGATATAATATTGGTATTTGCCATATATAGTTTCTTTGTGCAGCTGACCTCGTGGCGTGAGTGTAATTTGTTGTTTATCAGTGCCAGCAGGTTTATTTGTGTTTTTGGTAACTACTTTATTCTTTGCTTTGTGCGAAATGAATATTTCTTCGAGGTGTTTTTTTGCTACTTGTCTAAAGTTAGGTATAGGCTCTATAAAAACTCTCTTATTCTTACCATTATTAGTTGGAACTTTAATTGTTTCTTTTTCCTCGATAGCTAAAATAACCGAATAATTTTTGTTGTTTTCGTCTTTTCGAGCGTTGAGATGATTGAGGTACTGTATGTAAGAAGGTTTGGTGAAAGCTACCGTAAGGGCATCCATTGCGTGGTGACGGTGGTCGTTACGCTTTGTCCAGTTCTTAATCACAGTTACTTTGTTACCATCTTTGCGTTCTTCTACTTCAGTAAGTCCTAACGACTGATATTTAGGCATATTTAACTCTTTCATCACATCTACCAAGCCCCAGTCTTCGCGCAATCTATCGGTGATACTTCCTGAGGTAGACAGCACATTTTTAGTTACTTGGAAGAGTATTTCTTTAGCTTTTTTAGCTATGTACTGAGTATCTCTCAGGTCTCTATTGATAAAGTCATCACCTATTTCAGAGGCTTTTTTGAGTAAATTCTTGTATTTAGTAGGAGAAATGCTTTTTGTTTTATAGGCATTTTCTACTCTGGTGAGATATTGATTGAGTTCTTCTTCACTATTTAAAGAAGTAATATAATCAAAAGCAGTATATTCTCCTTTGTCACTATTTATTCTATGGAAAGTCAATGTTTTATTAGAAAAACTATCGTCGAACACTCGTGCCTTAGGAACAATGTGTTCTATCTCAATATTTTTACTAAACAACATATCTCGAGCTATAGGGGCATTAGTATATAGTTCTTTATAGCCATTGTGTTCCAATTCTTGATACAAGCGATAACGAATAATATCAGATTTCGTAGGATTCTTGATGCCAAATTCTTTCTGAAGTATTTCGCTAATCTTTTGATGTTCTAATTTAGCTTTGTTGATATTTTGGGTCATTTCATACCTCTTTTGCGCATTTTTCTTTAACTCACGAGCTAATTCAATGCGAATTTCATCGAAATGAAAATATTTTGTAATTTTCCCTTCAGCATCTCGTTCACTGTTTTTCTCAATCAAAGCGTTCACTACATTGATCATCTGATTAAGAATTTTCTCAACTACAGGATTTCTCAAAGCGTTCTTTTTAAGTAGTGGAATGATATTTTTCAGTTCACGAGCCTCTAATTCTTCTGTGGTTAGAGATAGTTTAGAGTGCTTATAACCTGCCTTTTCACAAGCTGTGCTATACTGATTTTCTTTTATATTAGGGTATATCTTGCGGATAGCTTTAGTAGATAGGCTACCGTAATCATCTTGCAAGGCTACATTGGCGAGTATTCTAGCGTGTTCTCTCTTAAAAGCGTATTTCTTTTCTAAGATTCGGTAAAGAGTTTCGTTACCAGAGGTAGAATCATCACTTTCATAGGAATAAAGCAAATGCCATAGCTGATAGGAATCCTGCTCTTCAAACTCTTTTACAGGCAAAAGAGGGTCAAAATAAAGGATTTTAGTACATATTCCTAATGTTTGAAAGATAGCTTTTACCTTTTCTCTGATTTCGGAAGCTGAAAGAGGAGATTCGTCTAAAGACCAATCGTCTTTTGCAGATTTTATCTGTAAAATATCTTTCACATCGTGAGCTTCCATTTCGACAATCTTCAAATAGGCTTCATAGAGTGCTTTTTGAGTGCGATTTCCTTCTAATTGATTGTAGTTGATTTCCCATTCTTGAGGAGAATAGCCTAATAATTTCAGTACTTTATCCGATTTTAGGTCTCCTTTTAGATTCAGTTCGTCAAAAAGGAGTTGTTTGCATTCCATATCCAAACTAAAAATCGTTTGAGAAGATTCATTGAGCAAATCTAACTGAGTAGTCTTAGCAGAGATTTTCTTTTTCCTAATACCTTTTCTTTTGCAGATAACATTATTGAGTATTTGCCAAATCTTAAATTCTTGAAACAAAGGAGAGGATTTAGGGACAACACGAGCTCCAATGTTTTTAGTTATAGTTTTTCCGTCTTTTTCTATCTCAATTTCTTTGCTCTCAAACTCACAAAATGATATCAATCCTTTTTGAGATTTAGGTTTACGTTGATAGAAAATTACCACATCACGGATTTGCTTTTTAAGTTCATCAGTCAATTCTTTGTGAAATGAAGCTTGAGTTTCCCAAATGCGTTCAAACTCATCTAAGTAATCCTGACGGTAAAACACTTTATTTTTAAGGCTATTATGCCTATTTTCCTGAAGCTTTGCATACAAGTATTGCCCTACTGTTTGACGATTGAAATAGAGTTCTTTACTTCTATCGGAAATAGCGCCTAAATAGCCACTTGCATTGTTCAAATTGTTGTTGATTTCGGTTAAGACATAAGCTACTTCTTCTTTTGAAAGTTGTTTAGATATAGCCTCCGCACGCCACTGATAGGCTTGCAAACGAACAGATTCTTTAGAACCTTTGTTTTCAGTTGTGTCAAAATGATATCTTTTAGAAAAAGCTTTTGAAGTAGCATCCTTACCTTTCCCTTGCAATTCTTTATAAAAAATATCTGTTAGGATATCAGGGTAAAACTGTTTTTGAAAATTCCAAACGAGGTCAAATTCTTTTTGTAAATCTGAACGATAAAAGTCTGGGAGGAGTTTTTTGTTTTGTTGAAGTAATTGTAGCGATAACTGTCCTGGAGTTAAGTTTTCATCATAGAGGCGCTTTGCTATAGCCATTCCATCTATTGCTTGTCCTTCGTCTTCAGTTTTTGCTTTTCTACTGCTTTTATAACCTCGTTTTTTATTAATAGCCAGTAGTATCCTAGCAAACTCTTCTTTCTCGATACGTTCGGTAACAGCTTTAGCTCTCAATTGCCAAGTAGAATGTGTGGTATTTTTGCCATTTTCAGCTAAGATAGAGGAGGGAGTAATTAGGTTTGCTTTCTGCAATAAATCTATGAGATATTTTCGCCTTTGTTGATAGCGATCAAGATTTAGTCTTGCTCCGTGCTTAAGGGTTCTATTGGCATTAGTAGTTATTGATTTTCCTTTTTCAAAGTCGGATTGTTCATCTGTGGTTAAAGACACAATACGCACTCCTAATTCCTTAATCTCTGATTTTTCTTTGTTTTCATCTTCTACAATATGGGCAAAACCTATTGAAGTGGTGCCCAAATCTAATCCAAGTATATTTTTCATTGTTTTGTAATTTGGTGAGGCAAAAATAACAAAAAGAAATGAAAAGTAAAAATAAATTAAAAAAAGATTTGCACATTAAAAATATTATACCTACTTTTGTCGCACAATTTGAAAGCAATTCACAATAAGGATTATTCCGTTGTGAAAACATTTAAAGGAGCCCTATCATTATATTAGTGATAGGGTTCTTTTTTATTCCTTATTTTTTGTATCTATAAGAATAGTTACAGGACCGTCATTACACAAGGCTACTTGCATCATCGCCCCAAACTGTCCTGTGGGCACTCGCTTTCCTAACAAACTTTCCACTTGCTTTATAAACGCCTCATAGATAGGAATTGCAACTTCAGGACGTGCTGCTTTTATATAGCTGGGGCGGTTGTTTTTTTTAGTAGAGGCGTGCAAGGTGAATTGCGACACGATAAGCACTTCTCCTCCTGCATCTTTTACCGAAAGATTCATCACCCCATTTTCATCGTCAAAAACGCGTAAATTCACTATTTTAGCCGATAACCACGCTATATCCTCATTGGTGTCGCTATCTTCTATACCTACCAATACTAATAAACCTTTATTGATAGAAGCTACTGTTTGCTTATCTATATCCACCGATGCGTGAGTTACACGCTGAATAACTACTCTCATAAAATATCTTTTTTTATTACTCTCCAAGTCCTTCTGAGTTTGTCTCTCAGATTTGTTAATATGCTGTTTTCTCCTCATCAGCAGAAGCATTCCACTTACATCTTCCTTCTTACTTTGCCAAAAAAATCATCATTATATCTTCTTTCCTTCTCCTTAGCTTCACTTTAAATTCGTCTTAGGTTCGTCTTTTCTTCGTTCATTGTTCGTCTTTCCTTCGTTCATTGTTCGTCTTTCCTTCGTCTTTTCTTCGAATAAATCCCAAATTCCAAATGCCTCTCCTACCCTACAATTTTTTTACTATTCATTGTCCATTCAAAAAACTTTTAACTCTTAACTACTTATACACCTTTTCCATAATAATCGTACAAGATTCTCCTGCCAATTCTCCTCACCTTTTGCTAATTATCACCTACCCGTGTGCCTCGCATTGCCTATCGTGCTACGACATTCTGAGACATAATCTCTCACATACCTACCTCCAAGCATTCACTAACATCTTTTACATCGAACTCACGCTATTTTTTGCAAATTAACACATTATCCGATAGTACTTTCACTCTATCACCATACGATTGTATCTCCCTAACAAAGTCTGGTGTAATTTTTAAGCGCAGTTTGAGTACAATCTCATTGTCAGTTTCTCTCACTACCTCTTGCGAAGAATGCAGAGGCATCGCTTTGAGGTATTCCGCCGGATTAGGCATAAAAACTGAATCGTTGGGCAATTTTTTAAAGGCAAGCACCACCTCTTCTGCTTGTGTGTGCTCACTATCTACCCACGCCCCAAAACTATCGTCGAAAAAACACTCCACACCCTCAGGTACAGCGTGCTGATATTTAATATCTTTGCTGTCATCTAAATGGGTAATCCTATCCAAGCCAAACACCCGTAGCGCTTTCTTCTCCACATCCCACGCCAACACATACCAACGTCTTTGCGCCTCTTTTAGCAAATAAGGCTCTATCGTACGCACTTGGGGTTGTTGTTTTTTATCCCAAAACTTATAATAGTGCAACTTTAGCTGACGATGTTCTTTAATAGCCCTAAGCAAGGGTGAGAGATACTCCGTCCCCGCAGGCAATCGCCTATCAAACTGAATAACTTTAGAAAGATTACCGTAATTTTGCAAAGCTCTGAACACATCAAATGCCTCGAAGAGATTTTGGGTATAGGGGTCATTATCTTCTGTGATTTCGTATGCTTTAAGAGATTTGTTAAACTTAATAATTATATGGTAAACTTCTTTAATAATTTGAATATCACGTTGTAAAGTACGTTTAGCAAGAGGTTGCCCCTCTGTATTCTCTATACTTCTCTCCCAAGCATTCTCTAATTCTTCACTAGTACAGGGTTTGATACGCAATCGTTCAACAATAAAACGATGCCTTGAAAATATTTTCGATAAACTCATTTTCAATATTTTTTCAACAAAAGTATAAAGTTTTTTCAAAACGACAAGTTGTTGCGCCCTATTATTATATTTTTGCTTCCGAAATAAAAAAAACAAGGCAAAAGGACGCACATATCATTTTATTTTGTATATTTGCTGGCAGAAACTCATAAAACATATTTTATAGTAAAAACCAGATAAACACAAAATAAACATATTAGTAGCGTTTCGCTTTTATTTTCTAAGCTCGAAATACGACCAATTTTTCAATAGTGTACAGAAAGTAAAGACGGAAGCGTTCGCGTATGCGGGCGTTCCTTTTGCTTTACACTATGCCTTTGGTCGGGCAACGAGCTAAGTAAAACGGGATGCCCGCAAACTATTTTTGTAAAACATTGGGGAAGCCGAAAACCATTTAGAGTAGGCACTCACTAAAAACTATATTTAATTATGAGTTTAATGGTCACTATGGGAAAAGACCTTATTCGTATCTGTCCCACTAATGCAAAAAAAATTGAACGTTCAAACAACAATGGAGGCACTTGGTACCCTCGTTACACAGCAACCTCCTTTACTTTTCAGGACTTATTAGTTTCTGGAAATGAACTTTTAGCTCAAACCGACAAAGGTTTTTACTATTCTAATAACAATGGTACCTCTTGGTACAAACGAGGTTAAAAACAACTGAGGAGGTTGCTTTTAAGGTAACCTCCTCTTACCAAACGTTTGCAAAATTAAACCATTCAAACAACAATGAAAATACAAAATAACAACTTAAGAAGCCTCGAATCGCTTTACCTCCCTATAATGGAGCCTAATACTTTCTTTGCTAACAAAAAAGTACAAACTACTTACAAAGAATACGAGGCAGAAAGAAGAAAGTAATGAAGTCCCATACAACGAAAACATTTTTTCTTGCATTGAATATGATTCAGAAGGAAATGGAAAAATAAACTCATACGCAATTACGCTCCTAATGGAGAATGGGAAACTATTTTCTATCATAATGGAAAGCCCAGTCATATCGTAAGAAAAGAATGTACTATAGTAGAAAATTAGTATATTTGCAGGCATTAAAAAGTTAAACAATAATTAAACACCTAATATATGTACACACAAGCATTCAAAGAGGCAGTAGCCTACTGCAAAGCCAACAATCTATTTGTAGGGTATGGCAACCCTAACGGTAAAGTTTTAGTAATCGGCAAAGAAGCCGCACACATTCCCCAAGAAGAGACTACCGAAAATTTAGAAAAGAAGAAAGAAGAGCTCTTCCAAAGTAATGTATCTCAATGGGAACACATACTCTCTACCAATGAAGTACCTAACTACGATGGTCAGCGCCCCTTCTCTCACAATCCCTTATATGCTTACGGCAATCAATATAATAGTTGGGATAAAAGCAAAAAAGGAGGAACCAGTCGTACCTATTTAAACTACGAAAAACTCTACGAACAGCTATTTTTACAGGGAGAAAAACTTGAGAAAATCAACTTTCAAAAGGAGTTCTTCATCACCGAGTTCAGCGACTACCCTACTAAAGAAAGCTACAAAAATGAGGATATAGAAGCCCTTAGAAAACAGTCTATAGAAGAACGTAAACCTCTCTTTGCAATGCCTTTTTTCAAGGAGTTCCCTATTGTAATTGTAGCAGCCAATGATTATCCAAGACGTTACCACATTAATTTAGAACAAACTTTTGATGTCGTTTTTCAAAAGGAAATAAAAGTAGGAAGAGACCACTATTTCTTACACTTTAGTAAGGATAACAAACGTATTCTTATCCACACCCGACAATTAAGCAATAGTTTTTCTCGAGAACTAATACCTGCTATTGTTAAAGAAGCTAAGAAGTTTTTAAAGTAGAAATTTTATTAACAATAAAAAAAGAGCAATTCTTTATCAGAATTGCTCTTTTTATAAGAAGGCGGCGACATACTCTCCCACGTGACCGTAGTACCATCTGCGCTAAAAGGTTTAACTGCTCTGTTCGGAATGGTAAGAGGTGAGACCTTTGACTATAACCACCTTAAACTTTTTAGGTGTCAGGGGTTAGGTTTCAGGGTAATCCCTAATGCCTATAACCTACTACCTGTAACCTTATTTTTTTAACATATAGGGATAAAAAACATATTTTTCAATTGACAATTGACAATGGATAATTGACAATTTTTCTGACTAACGTTCCAGTAAAAAAAGAATACTGCGCGAAAAGTCTACGGGTGATTAGTATTACTCGGCTATGATGTTACCACCGTTACACCTGTAACCTATCAACGTGGTCATCTCCCACGACCCTTAAAAGAAATCTCATCTTGTGGCGGGTTTCGTACTTATATGCCTTCAGCACTTATCCCATCCGCACTTAGCTACTCTGCTATGCCCTTGGCAAGACAACAGATACACCAGCGGTGCGTCCAACTCGGTCCTCTCGTACTAGAGTCAGATCCACGCAAATTTCTAACGCCCACAGTAGATAGAGACCGAACTGTCTCACGACGTTCTGAACCCAGCTCGCGTGCCACTTTAATGGGCGAACAGCCCAACCCTTGGGACCTTCTCCAGCCCCAGGATGTGACGAGCCGACATCGAGGTGCCAAACCCCCCCGTCGATGTGAGCTCTTGGGGGAGATCAGCCTGTTATCCCCGGCGTACCTTTTATCCTTTGAGCGATGGCCCTTCCATACGGAACCACCGGATCACTATGCTCTACTTTCGTACCTGATCGACTTGTAGGTCTCTCAGTCAAGCCCCCTTATGCCATTGCACTCTTCGCACGGTTACCAAGCGTGCTGAGGGAACCTTTAGAAGCCTCCGTTACTCTTTTGGAGGCGACCACCCCAGTCAAACTACCCTCCACGAATTGTCCCCTGCACTCTGCAGGGTTAGACCTCAGATAAGCAAAGGGTGGTATTTCAACAACGACTCCACAACTACCAGAATAGCCGCTTCTAAGTCTCCCACCTATCCTACGCATCACTTATCCAAGACCAATACGAAGATATAGTAAAGGTGCACAGGGTCTTTTCGTCCCACTGCGGGTAATCGGCATCTTCACCGATACTACAATTTCACCGAGCTCATGGCCGAGACAGTGTCCAAATCGTTACACCATTCGTGCAGGTCGGAACTTACCCGACAAGGAATTTCGCTACCTTAGGACCGTTATAGTTACGGCCGCCGTTTACTGGGGCTTCAATTCAAACCTTCGTGTTACCACTAAGCTCTCCTCTTAACCTTCCAGCACCGGGCAGGTGTCAGACCCTATACCTCATCTTTCGATTTTGCAGAGTCCTGTGTTTTTGATAAACAGTCGCTTGGACCTCTTCACTGCGGCCTATCTTACGATAGGCGACCTTTCTCCCGAAGTTACAGGTCTATTTTGCCTAGTTCCTTAGCCATGAATCTCTCGAGCGCCTTAGAATTCTCATCCCAATCACCTGTGTCGGTTTACGGTACGGGCATTAATCTTCGCTTTTCTTGGAAACGTTGTCACCACTCTATCACCTCGGCCGAAGCTTCAGTGTACTATCAAAGCTATAACTGCTCCTTTAACGTACTATTCCGTCAGTACGCGGTAGTTATCTCGTTCCGTCACTTTTATCAGATTAATGGTACAGGAATATTAACCTGTTGTACATCCACTTCCCCTTCTCGGGTGCGCGTTAGTCCCCGACTAACCCTCAGCTGATTAGCATAGCTGAGGAAACCTTGATCTTTCGGCGGGCAGGTTTCTCGCCTGCCTTATCGTTACTTATGCCTACATTTTCTTTTCTATCAGCTCCACTATGGCTCACGCCTTTAGCTTCTACGCCTATAGAATGCTCCCCTACCGGTATATCTTTCAATAACCCCATAGCTTCGGTAATATGCTTATGCCCGTTTATTATCCATGCCCAACCGCTCGACTAGTGAGCTGTTACGCACT
>NC_013162.1:1622500-1700000 GCF_000023285.1 Capnocytophaga ochracea DSM 7271
CTACTACGCCTAAGGATATGGGCAAGGTAATGGGTGTAGCCACCAAACAATTGGCAGGTAAAGCTGATGGCAAGCTCATTTCGGAGATTGTAAAGAGATTATTGTCTTAGTAATATATAGTTTAAAAGAGGCCGCATAGTTCAACTGGATAGAATATCAGATTCCGGTTCTGAAGGTTGGAGGTTCGACTCCTCTTGCGGTCACGGAAAAAAAAGCAGGTTGCTAATTAGCAACCTGCTTTTTTATATACCTTATAAATATACTTTATAAAATGAAATCGGTGTTGATGAAGTTAGAAGCGCCGGTGCGGAGGAGGTTCTCTACTATTCTGTCGTTGTAGTCGTTGTTTTGGAACGATACAAAAGTGCGGATAGAGAACGAGCGTAAGGCATCGTGTACGCTTAGGGTACCCACAGCAGAGTCTTTTCTACCAGTGAAAGGGAATACATCGGGGCCTCGCTGACACAAGCTGTTGAGGTTCACACGGCAGAGCATATTCACCAACATATCGATGAGAGGAGAGAGCTCGTGTGGGTCTTCGCCAAACAGACTGATTTGCTGTCCGTATTTAGAATCGGAAATCTCATCTATAATCTCGTTGATATTGGAGAACGGTTTTACTGGAATAAGAGGCCCAAACTGCTCTTCGTTATACACTCGCATTTCCTTGGTAACGGGATAAAGTACCGCGGGGAAAATGAAGTTATCAGTGCGCTGACCACCTTTTTTATTCTGAATAGTAGCGCCTTTGGCAAGAGCATCATCTATGAGTTCTTGTAAGAAAGCAGGTTTATCGACCTCAGGTAGGGGAGTGAGAGCTACTTTTTCGTCCCACGGATTACCAAACTTCAGCGCATCGACCTTTTCGGCAAAACGCTTGAGAAACTCATCTTTAATCTTGGCGTGTACGTAGAGGATTTTTAGAGCTGTACAACGCTGTCCGTTGAAAGACAAAGCTCCTTTCACGCATTCGTTTACTGCCAAATCAAGATTGGCGTCAGGAAGTATTACCCCAGGGTTTTTAGCTTCCAACCCAAAGACAAGGCGCAAGCGGTTTTTCTTAGGGTGCTGGTCTTGCAGTGCAATAGCTGTCTTGCTGTTGCCTATGAGTGCCAATACATCTACCTTACCACTCTCCATAATGGGTGGTGCAACGGTGCGACCGCGTCCGTAAAGAATATTGATCACCCCACGAGGGAAGGAGTTTTGGAAGGCTTCCAATAGAGGCGTGAAGAGTAATACCCCGTGTTTAGCGGGCTTAAAAATCACTGTGTTGCCCATAATAAGTGCAGGGATAATCAGTGCAAAGGTTTCATTCAGTGGGTAGTTATAAGGGCCTAAACAGAGTACAACTCCTAAGGGGCCACGACGAATGAGGGCATAGACTCCATCGCGTTGTACGAATTTAGACGACTCGTTATCGAGTTCCTTATAAGCATTGATAGTGTCGTAGATGTACTCTACGGTACGGTCAAATTCCTTATGCGAGTCGTCCAGGTTTTTGCCGATTTCCCACATCATCAGTTTTACGACCTCATCGCGTTGCTTTTCCATTTGTTTTACAAACTTGAGCATTGCGGAGATGCGGTCTTTTACTTTCATTGTAGGCCACAAACCTTTACCTTTGTTATAAGCCTCAGTAGCCGAATGAAGGGCTTCTAAAGCATCAGCTTTGCCTA
Organism: Capnocytophaga ochracea DSM 7271; assembly: GCF_000023285.1. NCBI lineage: Bacteria > Pseudomonadati > Bacteroidota > Flavobacteriia > Flavobacteriales > Flavobacteriaceae > Capnocytophaga > Capnocytophaga ochracea. The sequence continues at coordinate 1,624,180 of NC_013162.1, forward strand.
ACGAAGGCACGCTACCCAAGAGGGTGCGTTCATACTTTTCAGTAGAAGAAATAGTGGAATAGATATTGGTGAACTCACCTTTCCACTCACGGAGTTCGCCATCGATAAGGTAAGTGTCTTGGCGAAAGGGTTTTACTTGAAATTGTTCTGGTATATTCATAATTTTTTAATTAGCAAATTAGTAAATTAGCAAATGAGTAGGGTATGTATATTTGCTAATTATCACATTAACAAATTAGCAAATTGTCATACTCTTCCTTTGAGGGCGTTGAATACCCAAGCAATAGCAAAAAAGCCGATGCCTACTGCTCCGAATCCAAAGCCTGCTACTTCGTTGTATTTAAAGGCTCCTAAAGCGATAAGCCCTAAGCCTACTACTATCATTATGAGGGTTGCCCACCCTAATACAGCATTTTTATTCATTATTATGATTACAAGTATCGGTTATCAGTAGGCAAAAGTAGAAAATAATTAGCAAATGAACAAATTTTTAATTAATGGTTAGTGGTTAGTGGTGAAATTTTGAGAGGATTGTACAAAGCTTATAGGATAATTGAATAATGAGTGGGTCTATAGTGGGTCTATAGTGGGTCTACAGTGGGTCTACAGTGGGTCTACAGTGGGTCTACAGTGGGTCTACAGTGGGTCTACAGTGGGTCTACAGTGGGTCTACAGTGGGTCTACAGTGGGTCTACAGTGGGTCTACAGTGGGTCTACAGTGGGTCTACAGTGGGTCTACAGTGGGTCTACAGTGGGTCTACAGTGGGTCTACAGTGGGTCTACAGTGGGTCTACAGTGGGTCTACAGTGGGTCTACAGTGGGTCTACAGTGGGTCTACAGTGGGTCTACAGTGGGTCTACAGTGGGTCTACAGTGGGTCTACAGTGGGTCTACAATGAATAAAAGACAGTGTGAGTTACGCGGACAGATATAGAAAAGACAAAGGTAACCTCCTTCTTACACATACCCAGCTTTCGCTGTACACATACCCAGCTATCGCTGGCTACCTCCAAAGGGGGAATTGTAGCGATGCAAAGACGAAGAATGGACGAAAAATGGACGAAAAATGGACGAAGAAAAAGTGAAGCTAAGTTAAAGGTAAGGTAGAGATAAAAAGAGGGTTATTGGTAGTTTTTGACTTTGTAAAAGGTTGTAGTACGAAAAGCAATTAGAAACTTTGGTAAGGTGTATGGTCGGGGAAAGGGGAGAAGAATAGTGGTTTGCGATTTTGAAAGGGAGTGATGAAATGACGCTGAGATGAAGGGGAGAAGACTTTAACATTTGTTTTAAGAAAATATTAAGAATGGGTATTGATTTAGAAAAAAAGACTTTAATTTAATGAGTAAACTATTTTGGTTATAATAATTAAATAGATTTAAAAAATAACCGTATAAGATAAGCTTCTCTTTAATAAAATAGATATAAAGAAGATTATTTTTTAATCTTTGAAGATTTTTGAAGGAGAAAAATATAAAATTAGTACTTTTGATTCTGTTTGATTATCAATAATATATATTTTTGAAATAAAGAAAAAGAGAAAAAAAAGGAAAAAAGTAAAGCAAAAAATTTGCACTATGTTAAAATATTCCTAATTTTGCGCCCAAATTAATTTATTCAATAAAGTAATGAAAGTAAAAATATCAATGCTAATGTTCGTTTTTGCATTGTTTGGCGGTGCGCTAATGGCACAAACGAAAGTAACTGGTACAGTTACAGGCAGTGATGGTATGCCACTGCCAGGTGTAAGTGTTGTGATTAAAGGTACAACACGTGGTGTTTCAACTGACTTTGACGGGAAGTATGAACTACAAGCAGCTGCTAATGAAACTATTGAGTACAGCTTCTTGGGGTATAGTACTCTGCAAAGAAAAGTTACGAAAGCGAGCGGTACTCTTACTTTAGATGTGGTGTTACAAGAAGAAGCACAACAACTTGGTGAAGTAGTGGTAACCGCTTTGGGTATTAAACGCCAAGAAAAAGCCTTGAGTTATAACGTACAACAAGTGAAGTCGGAAGAACTTACCAAAGTGAAAGACGTGAACGTGGTAAATAGCCTCAACGGTAAAGTAGCGGGGGTGAATATCCAACGTAGTTCTTCTGGGGTAGGTGGTTCTACCAAAGTGGTAATGCGTGGTCTCAAATCATTGGACGGTAATAACGGTGTACTTTATGTAATTGATGGGGTGCCACTCTTCAATAAACAAAGTGATGGTGGTGGTAATAACTTCGGTCGTCCAGGTGGAGGAGAAGGTATTTCAGATATCAACCCTGAGGATATCGAAAGTATCAACGTACTTACAGGTCCTTCGGCAGCAGCTTTGTACGGTAGTGAAGCCGCTAACGGGGTAATCCTTATCAACACTAAAAAAGGTAAAGAAGGTAAAACTGAAGTAAACCTATCCAGCAGTGTAGAGTTGATGACTCCTATATTATTACCTGAATTCCAAAATACTTATGGTAGTAATGGTGATAAAAGCTGGGGAGCTAAATTAGCAACACCTTCTACTTTCGAACCTCGTAAATTCTTCAATACAGGTACAAACTTTATGAACTCTGTTACCTTCTCTACAGGGAACGCTCAAAACCAAACTTTTGTATCGGCTGCACAAACCAATGCCGAAGGTCTCATTCCTAACAACGCTTACTATCGTTACAACGTAGGGGTGCGCAATACCGCTAATTTTGCTAAAGATAAATTGCACTTAGATGTAAGTGGTAACTTTATCCGCCAAGGTAGCCGTAATATGATGGCGGGAGGTGGTTATTTCAACCCCTTAGTAGGTTTATATTTAATGCCACGCAGTATGGATTATCGCGATGTACAAGCTTATGAACGCTACAACCCTTCAAGAGGTATTTATGAAAGATATCAACCTTATTCTGATAGAGTTGACAGTTACTTCTCCGAAAACCCTTATTGGGTAGCGAATCGAGAACTCTTCTTGAACAACAAGAAACGCTATATGATGTCGGCTTCTTTGAAATACGATATCCTCGATTGGTTGAACGTTACAGGGCGTGTGCGTTTAGATAACGACTACGGTACTGCTGAAGAAAAACTATATGCCAGCACTACCAACTTCTTAATCGGTTGGAAAACTGAATGGGGGCCTAACAACAACGGTTCTTATGCTAATACCCAAACTAAAGATGAGCAAACTTATGCCGATATAATGTTTAACGTCAATAAAAACTTTGGCGAAAAATTCTCTTTAACAGCTAACGTTGGTTCAAGTTATAACGACCGTTATAGCACTGGTCTTTCAGCAAGAGGCGTGTTGTTCCGTTTGCCTAACCTCTTCTCAACAACTAACTTCGACCCCCAACGAGGAGGCTCAGGTCAGAGCTATTCTCGCGCTAAAAACGTAGCGGTATTCGCAAGTGCCGAACTCGGCTATAAAGGTATGTTATACCTCTCTGCTACAGGTCGTAACGACTGGTCTTCACAACTGGTAAACTCTGCCGAACCTTCATTCTTCTATCCTTCAGTAGGGCTTTCAGCTGTGATTTCTCAAATGGCAAAATTGCCTGAGTTTATCAACTATTTGAAAGTACGCGGTTCATATACTGAGGTAGGTTCTCCTATCAGCAAAACAGGTATTACTCCAGGTACTATTACTCACGAACTTACTGCCGACGGCTTGAAAACTAATAAGGTATATCCTTATCCAGAATTTAAAGCTGAACGCACTACTTCTTGGGAAGCTGGTTTAAATACGAAATTGTTCGGTAATAGCTTGTCAGTAGATTTGACTTTATACAAATCTAACACTTATAACCAATTCTTTGAACAACAATTGTCCGCTTCTTCTATCTACTCTTCTTTCTATTTGCAAGCAGGTAACGTTGAAAACCGCGGTATTGAGTTGTCAGTAAATTACAATAAAGAATTCCTTAACAAAGAACTCAACTGGAATTCTACTCTTACCTATTCACGCAATGTGAACGAAATAAAAGAATTAGTTCGCGGTTACCGCAATCCTTTCACAGGTGAATTATTCGATATTACCGAAGTGCGCAAAGGTAGCACTGTATTGCGCGAAGGCGGTAGTATGTCCGATGTTGTAGTAAGAGGTGTATTGCTCCGCGATGTGAACGGTGATCTTATCGAAGAAGCTTCTCAATACAAATTTGATAAAACTCAAGAAGTAAAATTAGGACGTTCTACCCCCGATTTCCAAATGGGGTGGCGCAACACCCTTTCTTATAAAGGTATCGATTTGAGCTTTTTGTTCAACGGTAGCTTTGGAGGTATCGTTTTAGCAGGTACACAACCTATGCTCGATGCTTATGGAGTATCAAAAGCTTCTGCCGATGCTCGTGATAACGATGGAGTAGTAGTGAATGGTAAAAAATACGACGCTCAAAAATACTACAATACCATTAAAGACCTTCCTGGTTATTACTCTTACGACGCTACTAACGTACGTCTCCAAGAAGTATCACTCAACTATACTATAGATGGTAAACACTTCTGGGATAAAGTGAAAAGCGTAACGATTGGTGCCATTGGTACTAACCTTTGGATGATTTACAACAAAGCTCCTTTCGACCCTCAACTTACTTATGGTGTAGGTACCTATGCTACTACTGAGTTCTTTATGACTCCAAGTGCAGCTACTTACGGTGCGAGCTTGAAAATTAAATTCTAATTCAAAAACGACAAAACAATGAAAATATTCAATAAAAATATAGCAGTTGTAGCATTATCAGGTATATTACTCGGCGCTTGTACTAAAGATTTTGCCGATGTAAATACTAATAAAACACAACCTACCGATGAGGATATTAACCGTGGTGGCTATGCCTCTGGTGGATATTTTACCGAGCTGGTACAACGCCCGATCCCTACAGGAGTAGGTGTTAACCCTGCTAACGACTATCAAGTAGTACAAAATATGAGTACTGATAACTGGGTAGGTTACTTCTCTCCAGGGCGTAATCACTGGGATAATGGTAATAACCAAACCAGTTACTATGTGTCCGACTTCCGTGCCAATGGTACTTTCTCTACACTTATTACAAAAGTGATGAACCCTTATTTTGAGATTAAAAACCGCTTGCACAATGTCCAAACTGTAAATGGTAAATTGATGTATACCCCTAAAGATTTGACAAGCCAAGCTGCTTATTCTTTAGCACAAATCGTAAAAATAATGGCTATGCATCGCGCTACCGACCTCTTTGGTCCTATCCCTTATAGCGATATGGAACCTGGTAAAATCAAAGCTAAATACGATAGCCAAGAAAAAGTTTACAAATCTTTCTTAAAAGAATTAGACGATGCAGTAACCATACTCAACCAATATGGAGCTAACAACAAAGTGTTAGAAAACTTCGACCCTGTCTACCAAGGAGATACTGCTAAATGGATACGCTTAGCCAATTCATTGATGTTGCGCTTAGCAATGCGTGTACGCTTTGCTGACCAAGCACTCGCTCAACAATATGTAATCAAAGCTACTACGAATCTTGGTGGACTTATTGAAGACGATTCTCAAGCAGGTAAGTTAGTAACCTCTAGTAAATATATTTTCGACCATTCCTTGGTAACTATGTTAGGTTATGGAGAGCTTAAAATGGGGGCGACTATCTATTCTTACCTAAAAGGATATGACGATCCTCGTATGGCTAAATACTTTACCAAAGCAACTGCCGATACTCAAACCTCCGATTTCTACGCCGTACGCTCTGGTATCGACCCTACCACCGATGTAGCTGTTTACAAAAACTTCTCAGTACCTACTGTAGTACAAACTACTCCTACCTATTGGTTGCGCGCTTCCGAAGTACAATTCTTACTCGCCGAAGCTGCTTTGATAGGATGGTATACTAACGATACTGCCGAAAATTTGTACAAAAAAGGTATTGAAGTATCTTTCGCCGAAAATGGTTTAACTGCTGCTCAAGCGCAAAGCTATTACAATAGTAGTGCTCAGCCTGCTAACTATGCCGACCCTAAAAACTCTGTTTACAACATCAGTGCAGCGAGCACTATTGATAAAAAATGGCTCACCAGCGGTAGTACTGAAGACCATTTAGAGCAAATTATCACTCAAAAATACCTCGCTAACTATCCTAATGGTTTCGAGTCTTGGAGTGAATGGCGTCGTACGGGCTACCCTCGTATGTTTACAGCCGCTTTAAACAGAACCAATGTAGGAGTGCAAAATATCCCTGCTTCTGGTAAAGATTTCGGTATGCGTCGTTTCCCATTCCCTGAAAATGAATTTAAACAAAACAGAGAAAACGTTACAGTTGCTCAAAGCCTCTTAGGTGGTACTGATAACGCTGCTACTAACGTATGGTGGGACAAAAAAACTAAATAAATTTAAAAGTAAAATACGATGAAAAAATTTGTATACACACTATTAGCCCTTACTATCGGACTTACAAGCTGTAGTAAGTGGACAGAAACAGAGTCGAATGCCGAAGATTTTGAAAGAGCGGCATTAGAGGACTTAAAGGACAAAAGAGACGCTGCTAAATGGCTCGCTGAAGCCGAACGTACTGAAGAGAACAAAAAAGCTCTTGAAGCCTATTGGGCTCAGCTCCGCGAGTACAAACAAAAAGCGTGGCTCAATACAGGTGAAGCTGGCGGTCAGGTGCCTATGGTATATTTTTGGTTTGATGGACCTACTTGGCAACCTGTAAAAGGCATTGCACGTGGCTGGTTACAAGCTGTACCCGACTCGATAGTAGCGCTTTCTATTTGGGGAGGTACTAATATGCGCCCCGAAACCCTTACTGAGTTTCACAAGAAAGATATTAAGGTTTTTCACAAAAAGGGAGGCTCTATCTTGATGTGTTGGCAAACTCCAAGTGTAGGTTTAGGCTTACCCGCTACCAAAGAAGGAGTGTCAGGTAGTCAAGACTTTCATAACAAATATCCTTATGCTGAATGCTATAACCAATGGCCAGAGATCTATGCTCGTGAGTTAGCGCGCTATATCATCGCTATGGATTTTGATGGTTATGATGTAGACTGGGAAACTTGTGGGAACCATAATCAAAATCTTACAGGAGAAGAACAGAAAAAACAGACTCCATTAATGGTAGATTGGGGTAATGAGAATAGTAATATAGCTAAATTTGTAAAAGAAATGGCTAAATACTTTGGTCCTATAGGAGCAGATCATGCTGTAAAAACTCAAGCAGAACGCGAAGCTAATCTTAAAGCGTTATTTACCGCTTCTACTTCAGGATTCCACCCTAAAGAAGCTGAATATATTAATAGTTTCAAATCTTATTTGCCAGCTAACTATCTTACCAAACGTTACTATTTCTGTGCCGATGTGCCCTGTCACGTAGCAGCAATTTTCCATAATCACTTTACTACTTATTTTGATAAACACTTTTTACAAGACTATAATGTTAATGGGGTAGGAAATCATATTGAACATTTAGGAGGTGTTTACTACAACTCTACCTCAGCTAATTATCAAGCAGGTAAATTTAATGTAATGATAGGAAAAGGGAAAGCTGTAAAAAATAAAGAAATATGGGGTTTAGGAGCATACCACGGACAAAGTGATTACGCTGTTACCAATGAAAGTGACCCTCACTTCAAAAAATATCTCCAAGATAATAATATTACTCGCAAGTATTTGCACTACGCTTGGACTCGTGAAGCGATCCGCATCGCTAATCCTCGCCCTGATTACTCAGGCTATAAAGAAATGGAACCTACAATCATTCTCCCTTAAAAAATTATTACAATGAAAAATACAATCATAAAATTAGCGAGTGTAGCCCTTTTCTTAGGGCTCACCGCTTGTCAAGAAAAGTTAGACAACGACAATAGTAACAGTCTCGGAAACCTTTCAGCGGTGTATATGAACGACAACAATGTCAATGTGAGCTTTGCCAAGTCTACTGAATCAGGTAGCACTAAGTTTGAAATCCGTATGTCTAACCTCAGAGAGCGCAATGAAACCATCACCATTGCTACTACCGATTTTTTCCCTGAATACAACGAGAAAAACACCACTAATTACAAAATGTTACCTGTCTCTGAATACGAATTGTATGAAGAAGGTAATACTGCCAATAAATCTACTAATGGTAGTTTGAACATCACTCTAAAAGCTGGACAAACAGCTGTACAAGTGGGAGTGAAAGTACGCCCTTTAAATGATGATACCTTCCCTTTAGGCATAAAATACGCTATCCCATTGCGTATCGTCTCTGCTTCTTTGCCTATTCTTTCTAATAAAGATGTGGTAATAAGCCTTAGTCGTCCGTTCAAAACTTCAGTAGCCAAAATTAAACAAGGCTATGGTTTAGGAGTGAAAGTAGCCGACAATATTCAAGGAAATGATGAATTTACCATACAAGGAATGTTCTTGTTTGAAGAATTTCACTCCTATAATAATACCAATGTAAATATGTCACTTTTCCAAGGCGAAATGTTACCTTATACCCGTATAGATGCTGGTAAAATACAGGTGAAAAACGGTGGTGGAGATAGTCCCGACGATTGGGCAGAATCTAAAGATATTGCTGTAGGAAAATGGGTACAAATTACCTTCACCTATAAAGACTCTTTCCTTAAATTGTATATCAATGGTAAACTTATTAAAACTTATCAACGCCCTAGCTTAAAAGTATCTCCTGGTATGCGTATCAATATCGAAAATACCCAAACCTCTTACTCTGCGAATCGTTATTTCCGCGAGTTTAGATTGTGGAACAGAGTTCTTACCGATGCTGAGATTGTAGATGGTTTATACTTGCCTGTTGATCCAACTAGTAAAGGTTTGGTAGCCTACTTGCCTATCACCAAAAAAGACGGTTTTAAAGATATGAGCAAGTACAATAATACCACTATCTATAGAAAAGGTACTTCTTCCTATAATACAGGAGAACAAGATGGTGATTCGTATGTAAAAGATATTGATGAAGCTACCTTTACCCCTACGGTAGAATGGAAAGAAAATGTAAAATTCCCATCTGAAATCTTAGATACAGAAGATTAGTAATAACAATGAGGCTATACTGTAAAGAAATAGCTTCTAAAAAATAAACACAATGAAAAAAATAATATTCAATAGTTTAACAGTCGCTTTCTGTTTTTCACTATTAGTATCTTGTAAAAAAGACGAGATTACTGTCGAAAAAAACGATAGCACTACTTGGGAAATTGATAAAAAAATAGAAGACAACGATATTCGTACCCAATTAGGGTATGACCCTCGTCTTAACTATATTTATCTCAGACCCACTGTTGCCGATCTGCCAATGCTCTCTTTTGGTAATGTAACTATTAATAGAAACTATACCAAAGAAGTAGAAGTAAGACTGCTTGACAAACCTTATGATAAGGATGTTCAAGTATCATTTGCTTACGATGCATCAGCTTACGACAAAGTAAAAGCTGATTATTCAGGCTTTGAATTAGGAGATGCAAACCTTGTTCAGTTGAGTGAAGCTACCAAAACCCTTAGTAAAGGTGAAACTTCTGTTACTTTTACACTTACTATTAGCAATAACTCTAATTTTAACAAAAAAGTTATTTTGCCTTATGCCTTAAAAGTAACCGATAGCGGTCTTACACTTCCTAAAGGGAAAGGTGTATTTGTACTAAAAGTCTTCCCTGAAGAAATAAAAATCACTGCTGAATCTAAAGTTGTTTCTAAACTTTTAGGCTACTACAATGGTAGTGTTTATATAGGGAATAGTGATAAGGAAGTCGCTTTCACTATAAAGAGTAGCTATGAACTCCCAACAGGACTTAAAGTAGCCTTAGTGCGCGATGATAGTGCTGTGCTAAGTGGTAGAACCCTGGCGCCTGCAGGAGTTGAAGGAACTCTCCCCGAAGATAATTTCGATGCGTTAAGTAAAAAACTTACTTTCAATCTAAATGAAGATTCTTTTACTAATAAGGGAGAATACGCATTACCTCTCAAATATGTAGTAAAAGATGCTTCAGGCAATGAACAAGAATTGAGTAATAACAAACTCTTCGTGAATTTCGACATTAAAGAGTTAGTCTCATCAAATGATAATGTAGAAGTGGGCACTCAACCATCAGGTAAAATAATAGATAGAAAAGGTATTATCGCTTCTTATTATGGAGACATATATTACTCTCCAAGATTTCTATTAGATGGAGATGAAAATACCTATTCTTATGTGAGAGATGGCGCTTATTATTACTTTACTTTTCCTAAAGTAAGACTTATAAAATCAGTAGTATTGAAACCTATATCAGGGAACCAAGTGAAAAATATATCAGCGTATGCTGGTATGACACAAGGAAGTGAGCAATATCAAGGAACTATAACTTATAACGGTAGTGGTGATATTGTAATAACCTTTAAAAAAGCTATTCCTCTTATACGTCTATCAGTAGGAAACTTTGTTAATGATGAAAACGCTTCCTCTTATTGGATGGGATTCTCTGAAATTAATTTCTACGAAGAGTAGTAAAAATTAAATAAAATGCTATTTTATTTTTAATAGAGTAGTATCTTTTATAAAAAGGAATGTTTACACAAACATTCCTTTTTTGTTTATCTATTTTCCTCTAATTCCAATAAAAAAGCGTATTCTTTTGCAGTTTCTTTTAAGGCTTCAAAGCGTCCTGAGGCACCGCCGTGACCAGCTTCCATATTGGTGTCTAAATACAGTGGATGGTCGTCGGTTTTGAGTTCGCGCAGTTTGGCTACCCATTTGGCAGGCTCCCAGTATTGCACTTGTGAGTCGTGCAAACCAGTACTCACGTACATTGCTGGATAGGCTTGGGCTCGCACTTGATCGTAAGGCGAATAGGAGAGCATATAATTGTAATATTCCTCGTTATTAGGATTTCCCCACTCGTCATATTCGCCCGTAGTGAGCGGAATACTCTCGTCGAGCATTGTGGTTACCACATCTACAAAAGGCACTGAAGCGATAATGCCTTTATACAATTGTGGTGCCATATTCACTACGGCACCCATTAACAAACCTCCAGCCGAGCCACCTTCGGCAAATAGATGTTCGGGAGAGGTGTAGCCTTCGACGATGAGAAACTGAGAACAAGCGATAAAATCGGTAAATGTGTTTTTCTTTTTGAGGAGTTTGCCATCTTCATACCATTGGCGACCTAAATACTCTCCTCCGCGGATATGTGCAATAGCATAGATAAAACCGCGGTCTAACAAGCTCAAACGGGTGGTAGAAAAATAAGGATTGATGGTTACTCCGTACGATCCATAACCGTACAGCAACAAAGGATTTTGCCCGTTTTTCACTATGTCTTTGCGGTAGATGAGCGAAATAGGGACTTTTACTCCGTCGGGGGCAGTTGCCCAAAGACGTTCTTCTATATAATTATCTTTGTTGAAGTTTTCGTCTAATACTTCTTGTTCTTTTAGCAGGCGCTCTTCGCCAGTGCCCATATTGTATTCTATAATAGAAGCAGGAGTTGCTAATGATTGGTAGTTGTAGCGCAACCATTCGGTGTTGAAATCTACATTTTGGATAGTATAGGCAGTATAAGTTTCGCTATCAAAGGGGAGATAATGCACTTTTAAGCCGTCCCACGAGCGTATTTGTATACGTTCTAAGCCGTTGTACACTTCTTCGACTACCAAGTAATCTTTAAAAATCTCGATATCGTTGAGGCGTACTTCGGGACGATGGGCAATTACTTCTTCCCAATGCTCGGAAGTTGTAGCACTTTCGGGGGTACGCATCAGTTTGAAGTTGGTCGCACCATCTTTATTGGTGAGGATATAAAAATACTCCTCATAATGAGCGATATCGTACTCCAAGCCACGTGTGCGGGGTTGGAATACTTTGAAAGCCTCGTGAGGGGTATTGGCATTCAAAGTTTGATATTCAGATGTAAGGGTACTCTCGCTACCTATCACAAGGTATTTGCGAGACTTTTCGCGGTAGACGAATACATCAAAAGTATCGTCTTTTTCGTGGAAAATCAGTACATCGTCTTTGGGGTCAGTACCTAAAATATGGCGGTATACTTTGAAAGAACGCAGGGTTTGCCGGTTGTTCTTCACGTAGAAAATGGTACGACTATCGGCTGCCCAAATTGCTTGTCCGTTGGTGTTTTTGATTTTATAGGGCAGTATTTCACCTGTGCTGAGGTTCTTGATTTGCAGGGTATATTGACGGCGAGATACCGCATCTACCCCAAAAACCGCCCACTGGTTGTCGTCGCTTATAGCAAAGCTATCGAGGTGAAAGTAGGCTTTGCCTTTAGCCATCGCATTACAATCGAAAAGCACTTCTTCGGAAGCATCGAGCGTTTCTTTGTAGCGCACATAAATAGGGTAATCCTTTCCTTCTTCATAACGAGTTTGATACCAATAACCGTTGTAAAAGTAAGGCACAGAACTATCGTTTTCTTTGATGTGGCTTTTCATTTCGGTAAAGAGCGTTTCTTGCAAAGGTTTGGTGTGTGCTGTTTGCGCATGATAATAGGCGCTTTCTGCTTTTAAATAAGCAATAACTTCAGGGTTTTCGCGCTCGCGTAGCCAATAGTAATTATCGGTGCGCTTTTTGCCAAATTCGTGGAATATATGGGGGAGTCGTTTAGCTTTAGGAGGGTGTGATTGAGGTTTATTCATTTGATATGATATATGTTTTTTTGTCAATTCCGATGCCTTTTAAAGTGATTTTTTCCCAATGTGTGGGCATTACAGTTTTCAGTTGTTGTATGCCTTTTTCTTCGGATATATCTAAGCCTCCAAAGCCCATCATCACCGTTTGTAGTACGCCTCCTGCTCCAGTGAGAAAATAAGGAGTCTTACCATTTTTGGTTTCAGCCATTACTCTAAAAGGAGGCAAGAGGTTAGGGTGATAGGCTTCAGTAAAGTACTTATAAGCCTTTTCGCGGTCGCCTAATCGGCTGTATAAGAGAGAGAATATAGCCTGAGTCATCGCAGGAGTATCGTTGTAAGGCACTTTGTCTTTGTAATACTCTAAATCTTTGTGTATTTGCTTTTTGTCGGTAATTACTTTTAATGGATAAGCTAATAGGTTTACATCGGCTTGTTTGATGAATTGCCCCGTATAGCTATCGTGTTCACGGGTTACGCCATTATCCATCGTGCTGAAAACGAGCTGTTCGGCTATGGTTTTCCATTGAGGGTTAGCTTTTATCCTTAATACTTTGGCAGCAGCAGTAGCATAGAGCAAGTTCAGTTTGGCAGCTGCATTGGTATAGGCGTTGTTATCTACATTTTCAGCCCATTCATCGGCACATACTACGTTTTTAATTTGATAGGGAGCTTGTTCACTCACTCGGCTTTGCCAAAAGGTAGCGGTACTTTCTAAAATGGGATAGCCTATGCGACGCAACCACTCTTTATCTTTAGTTACACAATAGTAATTCCATACTGCTATAGCTACATCGGCAGTGATGTGGTGCTCGTAAGTGCCTGTGAGTGCCCACACAGGAGTGTCTTCTTCTCCTGACGCAGCACTTTCCCAAGGAAACATAGCGCCTTGATAACCGTGCAGAGCAGCGTTGTGTTGGGCGCGTTCTAACCTTTGATAGCGATAGTTGAGGAGGTTTTTAGCTATTTCGGGGTGCAATAATAACAAAGGGGGATACATCCACATTTCGGTATCCCAAAATATGTGTCCCATATACCCTGTGTGGCTTAACCCATAAGGAGAAAGAGAAAAGGAATGGAGCTCACTTACCGATGCGTATAAGTGGTATAACATATTGTGGATGTCCTGATTAGCCTGTGCATCTCCCTCAATCTCAATGTTGCTTTCCCATAGTTTTGCCCACTGTTTGTTATGTCCTGCAAGTAGCGCCTCGTGTCCCTGCAAGAAAGCATAAGTACAGAGTCTTTCGGCTTGATTATAAGGGTCGGCAGAGTGCTGAGAGCTTATTAGGTTGCCAATTAGTGAGAAAGAATAGGTTTCGCCTGCTTTTAGTTTATGAGTGAATTGCATTAGGTGACTATTGTAGTCTCTCATTTCGTGCAATATTTGGGGAGCGTCACCGTATTTTTTATCGAAAAGAAAAGCGTTACTCACTGCTACTTTGGCATTCTCTGCTGGTGTTTGAGCCACCGTAGTGAGCAATGGGATATGAGCGTGAGGCGGATTGATTTCATTGAAGTAGTTTTGAGGGTTGCGGAAGCCATCGGGAGTGCTTAGAATATTCTCTACTAAAAGTGTAATATCTCGCAAAGGGGTAATGCTGATGTCTAACAGCAAGGTGTGAGGCAAATGCCTCAAGGCATAATAAGTATAGGTAACTTTAGCTTTGTTTTTAAAGCTGAAGTGACCAGTGAACGCCCCATTGCGCGTATCTAATTCTTGAGTGAAATTACTAACAGAATGAGTGTTGATATCCTCGTAATCAATAGCCATTCGCAGTTGTAATGGATTGATATTAGGCATAGCCGAAACTACCCTACTTTTGCCGTAATCGTACAACCCTGCTATGATTACTTGTTCTATTTGTAGGGGTACAGCAGAAGAACGCATCCCTATCATTCCATTGCCTATTGTAACCCCGTAATAGTTCGCGGGGTTGATGGTCTCTGCTTTGAGCAGCCACGGGTCTTGGGCATTCAGTGAAGCACAGCAAATGAAACCTATAATGAAAAAGAATTGTTTCATAATCACTTGATACTTATAGCCAAGCCGCCACTGGGGGCAAGGCGTTGTTTGAGTTTGGTTTTTTGAGTTACTTTCATTGTTTTGATGGAGTAACTATTGGGATTGGTACGCCAATCGGCATTTTTACCGTCGGTGTAGAGGGTAGCGGTATAGGTTTTTCCTTTGGGTAGAAAGCTGAAATCGATGAGAGCTTCACGGGCGTTTTCATCGGTGATAGCACCTATGAACCACTCGTTTTTACCTTTAGATTTGCGGGCAATGGTGATGTAATCGCCGGGTTCGGCTTCTAAAATGTAAGTATTATCCCAGTCGGCTGCTACATCTTTGATAAATTGGAAAGCATCGAGGTGTTTTTCGTAGTTCTCGGGCAAGTCGGCTGCCATTTGTAACGGACTGTACATTGTTACGTAGAGTGCCAACTGCTTCACAAGGGTAGTGCTACGTTTGGCTTTGTTGTTGCCATATCGTCTCAAATCGCCTTCAAAAATACCAGGGGTATAATCCATAGCGCCACCCATTAAGCGGGTGAAGGGGAGGATAGTAGTATGTTCGGGGCGATTGCCGTTGAACGACTCAAATTCGGTACCGCGTGCACTCTCTTGGGCTACCCAGTTAGGATAAGTACGGCTCATACCGGTAGGTCGCACCGCCTCGTGTGAATTGACCATTATGCGGTACTTAGCAGCGGTTTCGGCTACATAGTTGTAGTGGTTTACCATCCATTGTCCGTCGTGGTATTCGCTGCGCGGAATGATAGGTCCAACATAGCCTGTTTTCACGGCGTCGTAACCATTGTCTTTCATAAAGCGGAAAGCCTCGTGTAGGTGGCGTTCGTAATCAACTACTGAGGAGGTAGTTTCGTGTTGCATAATCAGTTTTACTCCTTTGGCAGCGGCGTATTGGTGTAGTGCTTTCACATCAAAATCGGGGTAGGCTTTGGTAAAGCTGTAGATGCGCTCTTTGTCGTAAGCATAATTATCTTCCCAACCCTCGTTCCAACCTTCCACAAGAACGGCATCAAAACCGTGTTGAGCGGCAAAGTTGATGTATTTCTTCACGTGCTCGGTATTAGCTCCGTGATGTCCGTTAGGTTTTAGTTTTTGGTAATCGGTAACGCCAATGGTAATATCGCGGTCATCGGAGTAAGCCCACGTACTGCCGCCTCCTATGAAATACTCCCACCAAACGCCTATGTATTTGGTAGGGTGAATCCAAGAAGTATCGGTGATTTTGCAGGGTTCGTTGAGGTTGAGGATAAGGTTAGAAGCTAAAATATCACGGGCATCATCGCTTACTACTATCGTGCGCCAAGGTGTTACGCTACCCGTTTGAACATAGCCTTTTACCCCATTCTTATCGGGGACTAAATGAGCTGATAACTGATGTTTGGTAGCACTGACGTTGAGCATCATCGCAGGGTAATTCACCAAAGCAGCTTCGTGCAGATTGATGTACAATCCATCACTCGATTTGAGCATCAAGGGAGTTTGTACGGCTACATTAGGAGTAGGTGCTTTGGCAGCCAAAGGCTCTTCGCGCACTTTGTCGATAAGTTTAGGAATTTCCGAAATGGCAGAAGTGGTAATAGGGAACTCGTTGGTGTCGTAGTCAGCGGGAATCCAAAAAGCCTTGTGGTTACCCGAAAGCTGAAAAACAGTAAGCTCTTCTTGAATTCTAAAGTGACGGAAGTTAGATTGCACTGGAAATTCATAGCGGAAACCTAAACCGTCGTTGAACAAGCGAAAGCGCAAGTTCAATTGTTGTCCGTTGTTTTTCTGAGTGAGGTGCACTAACATTTCTTTGTGATGGTCGCGTATTTCTTTGTTTTCGCCCAATACGGGTTGCCATACACTATTAGCTTCAGCAAATTGAACATCTGTGATTTCAAAATTGCTGTTGAAATCCTCCTTTTGGTTGATTACAAACCCCAGAGTACTCTCACTGATGACTGTTTTGCCTTTGAAAGTTAAGGCATAAGTAGGCGTACCTTTTTCATTAAGCCGAAATGAGAGTTTGAGGTTCTCGTTAGGAGATAAAAGGGTTTGTGCAAAAAGAAGAGGCGCAGCACACAACATACATACAATAGTGATAATAAACTTTTTCATTGGTTAAATATTTTTATTGTGATTTTATCTTTTGCTTGACCACTCATTAGCTCTCCCTGAAAGAAATTCTTGTAAGATAATAGTGGCACTTATTTCATCTATCAGCGCTTTGTTCTGGCGTTGTTTCTTTTTTAGTCCGCTATCAATCATTGTTTGGAAAGCAAGTTTGGAGGTAAACCGCTCGTCTTGACGGTGGATAGGTATCTCTGGAAACTCCTGTTGTAACTTACTGATAAACTTTTGTATCTCAGCCTCTACGCTGGAATCCTCACTGTTCATTCGTTTAGGTTGCCCAATCACAAAGGCTTCTACGGCTTCCTCGGCAGTGTATTGTTTTAGGAAAGCCAGTAGGGTAGAAGTTTCTACTGTGCAAAGCCCCGAAGCGATGATTTGCAGGGGGTCGGTTACAGCAATACCTGTGCGTTTGGTTCCGTAGTCTATAGCTAAGAGTCGCATAATTATTCTTCCTCTATGATTTCCTTAAATGTTTCCCAAGTAGATGAAGAAATAACAGGCTTGTAGTTAGTTCGCTGACTGATATTTTGTAGCAAATACTCTTTCCTATCCTTTGGAAAAGGGTGAGTGCTTACCCATTTAAATGCCGAAGGCGGAGTATTCTTATCATCTATCACCCCTATAAACTCAGCAAAAGGTTTAGGGTCTATCTTCGCATTTTGTATATAGGTAAGTCCCACAAGGTCGGCTTCTTTTTCCATATTTCGGTTAAAAGCACTCGAAGATACAATTCTGCCTACTTCTGTAATCATCGAAAGGTCTGACCGCCCCGAAATAATAGCAAACAAAGTGCCTATCCCTAATTCTCTTACAAGCGACTGCATTACGTGATCCTTTTCAATATGCGCCAGTTCGTGCCCAATCACCCCACAAAGGGCTTCTGGGTTTGAAGTCTTTTTTACAAGTCCTGTATAAATCATCAGCTGGTGATTAGGCAAAGCAAAAGCATTTACCTCCTCACTATCTAATAAGTACACTTTCAGCTCCTTCCGGTCGATGTTATTAGCATCACATATTTTGGTCACCATACTGTCGATAGTCGCTACTGCAAGGCTATCGTCTACCACCGAGTTTCTGCTCGTGAAGTCCTCAAACATCATTTCACCCAGCTTCACCTCTATTTTCTTCACATATTCATTCCTTATCAGCGGGTTAATCTTAAAAATCCCCAACCAGTTTACTTGTTGCAGTAAAAACCAACTGCCAAAGAAAACACACAGTAAAATAGTGCCTCTTGATATTACTTTATTCATTATTTTTTCACTATTAAATCTACAATATCACCGTAAAACCACCACGATAAATGTTTGCCCTTGCGTATCTTTATGGCAGAATAAAACGTGCCTATAATTTCATAAACATTAAAGATAAAGGCAATAATCAGCCAAGCAATATAAGCATTAGTTAATAAATTGCTCCCCAATACTATTGATACAGTCCACCAGAAAGTAGTGGTGTTTACAAAAAATAAGAAGAGTTGTGAAACGAAGGCTTGATAACAATGCCAACGCACAAAAAAAGAGCCTTTGCGATGTGCCACCAGAAAGAATATGGTAGCCAGTAGATTGATGATAGGCAAAGGCATTCCCGCCATAATAGCCACTATCGACATTATATAGCTATTGGCAGCGCGCTCCTTGTCACCATCGCTGATGCGTTCGTTTAATTGTTTAGTTTCTATCATAAACCTTTATAAATATTCCAAATCCAGTTCAGTACTATGAGAATAAAAAAGGGAATATACACGTAAGGGTGTTTAAAGAATTGTTCAAACTTTATGTAAGCTCCCTGCAAAGTAGTTTTCTTTCTGCATAAATCATAAAGTAACCATAACGGAGTAATGATAAGTAATACCGATGCCAATACCCCAAGCGGATTGGTTAGTAACGCCTCTCCCCAGTGCCCTTCAAAAAAAGCCTCAACCGACCGCGTGGTACCACACGACGGACAGGGGTACCCCGTAACATTCTTTATTGCACAAACAGTAACCCCTATGTCCTGTCCGTGAAAAACATAGTGGCTAAGTAGCCACCCCCAACAGGCAAGACATAGGAGTGTGATGAAAGTATAGAACTTTTTAGTCGTCAATTAATAACTAAGTGCTGAAGCTAATAATTCCGCATTTTTGTCTCTTGTAGCGTCCATAATTAGGAACCAGTCCACAATCGTCCAAATGCCCAAACCACCACAAGTAAGCAATTTACCAACTCCCATACCTACATCGCCTATGTAGAAACGGTCAATACCCAAATGTCCTGCAAAAATAGAAATGAGGATAGAAGTAGTAGGGTCTTTAAATTGTATCGTTTGTAGCATTACCCATTTTGATTCGTCCAAAGAAAGAAGCTTTTCACGAATTTGAGGAACGATTTCAGGTCTGAAAAATTTACCATTGGTTACGATAAACATATCCACTTTTTGTGCATCCATAGTGTGTAAAATTATGAGATTAAAATTATGGTGCAATATTACAGCATTTTTTTGATATTGCCTAATATTTTAACAAAAAAAGTTATACTTCTGATTCAAATTCACAGATAGTGTCTTTAACAAGGTATTTTTAGCAAAAATTGCCACACTCAGTCTTTACATTTCCCTTATCTTACCATCGCCTTACTCTCGTCATTCGCCTCTCGTCCTTCGTTATTTGTTCCTTTTTCCGTCGCTACCTTCCCCTTCTCTGAGGTAGCCAGCGATAGCTGGGTATGTGTAAGGGGGAGGTTTATCAGCTTTTCCAGCTTGTCCCCCTTCGGGGGTTCGGGGGCTTACCGAATAAAAGACTCGCCACAGTTTCCTCTTTTGAAAATAGCCAGCGATAGCTGGGTATGTGTAAAGGGGGAGGTTATCTCCTAGTGCCTATGGCCTAAGTCCTAGTGCCTTTTCCCTTTCTTTCGCCTCGAAACCCTCTTTTTGGCGTTTTTGGCATTGTTGTATTATATTATTAATCAATTACTTATACACCCTTCCTATACCAATCGTCCAAGATTCGTATAAGCTTCCTATAAGCTCTCTATAAGCTAACCCCACCCATCTTACAGCTCATTTTTTATCTTCTACTTAAATTTGTCCTTCCGTTCTTTTCCGATATCTTTCTATCTTCTCAGCCTCTTCAATAAAGCCCTTAATCTCATCTGAATCGTCTGACTTGTCAGACCTCTCAAAAAACTATTTTTATCACTACTCATTTTCTCATTTTCTCATTTTCTCATTTCCTAATTCTCTCATTTGCTAATTTTCTACCCACCTGGCTCGCACTTATTTTATCAACCGAATTGCTAATACAGCCTCTATGATTGTGAAATAAAAAGAAGGCAATAAGATGAAGAGCATTTCGTATAAAGGTGAAGGACTTACAGTTTTTACCAGCGGAAGTGAGAGAATTACTACGGCTACAAAACGCAATACAAAGCCCGCCATAAAAGCAAAAGCAGTGTGCTGTTTGCGTCTTTTGTTTACGATGAAGATAATACTAAATAAGAAGAAAGATAAACCACAATGGAAGATGAGCAAGGTTTTTAGCGAATAGTACAAACTAATACCCTCTGTGTTTACGCAATAATCATACAGCCAAAAGAGTCCTACCCCTCCGGCAATAAGCAATAATAAATATTTTACAAACAGGAGTATGTTACTCTTCATCGCTCATCTGTTGGGCTTTCTTAATTACTGAATACATAGCTCCAAATACCCCAAAAAGCGAACATACCACTGTCCATAGAGAGTACTTATTAGGAAATTTACCGTCTAACCAAACACCAAAAAAGCTACAAATGGCTATGGTAATAGCCATTTGTAGCCCTATTTGTGAAAAGGTAATCCACTTATTTAGGTGGTTGTTTTTCGGCTGTAACTGGTGCTTGTGGTTTTTCATTGATGGTAAAGCTGTTTTTGCCTCCTTTCATCGAGCAAGAAACGTTAAATACCGCTCCTGGTTCTATAGAAAGCTTATCTACGTACACTTCGCCTTCTACAACTGCAGTAGATTTTAAACTTAAAATACTACTCACTTTGAGGGTACCTGTTATTTTACCTTCAATATCGGCGTTTTCGCAAATCACAGTGCCTTTTATCACACCGGTTCTGCCTACTACTAATTTACCTGAAGTTTGGAAAGTTCCTTCCACTTCACCATCAATTCTAAAATCAGATTTTGAATTGATTTCTCCTTTGAATTTTGTTTCAGTAACAATACGGTTGCTACTTCCTGTGGGATTTTCTGCTGCCATAATAATCTTTTTATTATCTCTCTCTTTATTAAATATAGCCATTTGTATTTCTATTTAAAATACAGCCCCAAAAGTACAATAAATATTTTAAAACTGCAATTTTTTTAATAATTCTTTTTTTATTATTTTTCTTAATAAATTGTTTCTTAATAGTTTAAGCTAATTAGTATATAAGAAAAAACTCTGGTAAAATTCAAGAATTACCAGAGTTTACTTCTTTTTATATTTGTTCTTTAATTAAATGCGTAGGCAGTCCCATTACGTTGTTATAAGAGCCTTCAATAGTGGTAACTCCTATATGTCCTATCCACTCCTGTATACCGTAAGCTCCTGCTTTATCGAAAGGTTGATAGTGACTTATGTAATAGGTTATTTCGTCATCGGAAAGCTCTTTAAAGGTTACTTTCGTAATACAGTACTCCGTTATTTGCTTTTCATTAGTAGTAAAGCATATAGAGGTAATTACCTCGTGAGTCTTCCCCGAGAGCGAACGCAACATTGTGAAGGCTTCGGTAGCATCTTTGGGTTTACCAAGGGCTTTACCTTCGTGCCACACGATAGTATCAGAGGTGAGAAGTACACAATCCGTAGGTATTTCACCCGTAAAGGGCGTAGCTTTCAGCTGGGCGAGATAGTCGGTGATTTGCTCTCGTTTTAAGTGTTTAGGGTAGGTTTCGTCTATGGGTTTGAGGACTACCTCATAAGGGATATCTAATTCTTTCAGGAACTGCTGACGGCGCGGTGAACCTGATGCTAATATAATCTTTTTCATTATCGGTTGATGGTAAAAGGCAATCCGCTATAAGGCTTCATATATTCGTCTTCAAGACTCTTTTCGAGCATTTGCTTTTCGAGGTCACAGCGGTATACTTCCCCTTTTAGGTATTTTTCAATCATTAGTGAGGCGATGGGAGCAGCTACTCGTGCTCCGTAATACCCGTTTTCCACAAATACGGCAATAGCAATCTTAGGGTCTTCTATGGGAGCAAAAGCTACGAATATAGAGTGGTCAGTAAGTTGCATACGCTTGCCATTCACTTTTATAAAGTTTTCGGCGGTACCTGTTTTAGCAGCGATATTAATACCTTCAATTTGGGTACGGCGTGCGGTACCTTGCTCATATGCCATATTCATACCTCTAATCACAGGTTCAAAGTTCTTAGGGGCTATCGTAGTGTGTTTAGCAACGGTATACTCTTGAAATGGAGTAATTTTATTATCTATTTTTTTTACGATATGAGGGGTATAGTAATAACCTCTATTAGCGATAGCTGCCATCACATTAGCAAGCTGTATAGGAGTGGTCAGCAATTCTCCTTGCCCAATAGCGTTAGAGATATTGGTTGTACCATTCCACCGACCTTTACCATATTGTTTGTCATACAAAGCAGTATTAGGCACTTTCCCTGCACGTCCTGTCGGTAGGTCAGCACCTAAAAAGCCTCCTAACCCAAAACTCCGTACGTGAGCATTCCACTTGTCCATACCCACTGCCGAAGTGGTTTTCATATCAATAGCACGCTTATAGGTATTTGCAAAATAAGAGTTACAAGAAAAAGCTATCCCGTGTAATAGGTCATTAGAACTGCGTCCGCAGTGGCAACGCATTATACGCCCTCCAAAACGATAACCTCCTCCACAGCTGAACACACTACCTGGTGTTATCACACCTTCCTGTAAGCCTATCAGTGCGTTTATTACTTTAAATGGCGAACCTGGTGGGTATTCTGCTAATAGTGTGCGGTCATAAAGAGGTTTAGCAATCGAATCGTTATAAAGGGCTGTGTAGTTCTTAGAGCGTTCACGTCCTACCAATAGAGCTGGGTCAAAAGTAGGTGCCGATATTAACGCGAGAATCTCACCTGTTTTAGGTTCTATAGCTACAATTCCGCCGTGTTTGTGTTGCATCAGCATTTCCCCATAGGCTTGCAAGTTGATGTCTATGGTTAGTTGCAAGGGTTGCCCAGTGATAGGCAAAGTATCCATTGCACCATTTTTATAGCGCTCAATGGCTGCGTTGTGTTTGTCCTTTTGGAAGAATTGTACACCTTTTTTACCTCGTAAGAATTCCTCGTATTGCTTTTCTACCCCACTGCGCCCTATCAGTTCACCAGCTAAGTAATAAGGGTTCTTTTTTAGTTCCCATTCATTTACCTCGCTGATATATCCCAATACATTCCCCGCATTGTGGGTGAGGTAACTGCGGAGCATTCGTTTCTGTATATAAAATCCTTGAAACTTGCGCAACTTTTCTTGTAGTACAGCATAATCGTCTTTGGAGAGCTGGTGCACGATTACTGAAGGTTTTTTGCGTGAGTAATCTCTTGCTTTTATGAGCCGTTCCCTAAACTCTTCTTTACTGATTTCAAGGAGTCCACAAAGCTCTAAGGTATCGAGTGTTTTCACCTCACTGGGCACAACCATCACGTCATAGGCAGGTTGGTTCGATACCAATAGTTCTCCATTACGGTCGTAAATATACCCGCGTTCGGGGTAATCGTATACCGTTTCAATAGCAATGTTGTCAATTCCTGTATTTTCCTCGTGAAATATTACTTGTAAGAAGAATAACCGTACTAAGAACACCACTGCCACAAAAAGAATGATAATGGGCAACAGATATTTTCTCATTTCTTATTTTTACTAAACAGATAGATGAATAGCAAACAAACGATGATAGTGAAGATAGATGCTCCTACAATCTTTGCTAATGTAAGAAACAAGTGATTGAAGTTAAAGACTTCTAAGAAATAAAACAGTGTGTGATGCACTACCACCATCAAGGTTGTATAGCTAAAAATCTTGGAAAACGGATAAGCGAGCAAATCCAATTCTTGATACTCAAAATTCTTGCCAAATACCGTTAGTAGTATCGGATTACGCAAATAAGCTATGAGTACACTACTAGCAGCGTGCAACCCTCCCGTATTAGAAAAAATGTCTATACACAACCCTATTAAGAATGCCGCTACCAATGAAGGTGTCCTGTTTTCACGATAGGGCAATAGCAGTATAAACACTATGTAAACCATTGGGTTTACATAGCCCCAATACTCCACATTGTTGAAGATGAGTACCTGCAACAACACTAAGAATACAAATAAATATACATTTCTTACTACTGGGTGACTCATTTTGGGTTCTGTTTTTCTAATTCAGAAACGGCTGCTCTATCTCTATCTTCAATAATATATACATATTCAAGGTTCGACATATCAGCAAATAGTTTTACATCAATGATATACGTATTATCCTTTTTGCTCTTTTCAAAATGAACTATCCTGCCAATAGGAATTCCCTTAGGGAATATGTTCGACATACCCCCTGTTACAATCGTATCTCCATTCTGTATAGGGGCTATATTAGGTACTTCTAACAGCTGTACTTTATTCACTTCTCTGGTATCCCAACGCAATGAACCAAAGTGTTGTGTGCGCTTCACCATTGCATTCAGTGCCGACCTAGTATTCAGTACGCTTTGTACAGTAGCAAACCTCTCCGAAGTATTCTCTATTATTCCTACAACTCCTTGTGGCGAAAGTACTCCCATATCTTGCTTTACACCGTCTTTCGTACCTTTGTCGATAGTGAGGTAGTTGTTTTTTAAACGGAAACTATTTTTTATCACATTTGCTTTAAGTACCTTGTATTTCAGTGAATCGGTAGTGGGAAATGACACCGAATCTACAAGAGATATATTGCGGATTTGTTGTTCCATCCGTAACAGTTGTGAGCGCAGAGCTCTATTCTCCTCAGTAAGGGTTTCGTTCTGACCGCGTAAGCTAAAATATTGTGCCCAATAGTCTGTGAAACTGTAAAGCCTACCCGACACTGCATTCGCTGAGTTTATATAAGCACTCTGAGGATAATAATTGCTGTTAAAAACCAAACCAATAGCGCATAAGAACAGTGCGAGGAACACAAAAAAATCCCTCGACCTCATAAAGAATTGAATGATTTGGTTCATACCTCTTGTTTCTTATCTCTTACCTCTATCTATTTTTACTTTAATAAAATACTTCTGAATTTGTTAATGTTTTTTAGAGTGATACCTGTTCCACGTACTACGGCACGCAAAGGGTCTTCGGCTACGTATACAGGTAAGTCGGTTTTCATAGAAATACGTTTGTCTAACCCCCGCAACATCGACCCACCACCTGCCATATAGATACCTGTATTATAGATATCGGCAGCCAATTCAGGAGGTGTTTGCGAAAGTGTCTCCATTATAGCATCTTCTATACGAAGAATAGATTTATCCAGTGCTTTCACCATTTCGCGGTAGGATACTTGCACTTGCTTAGGTTTACCGGTAAGCAGGTCACGCCCTTGTACCATAATATCATCTGGTGGGGCATCAAGGTCTTCGGTAGCAGCTCCTACGGTCATCTTGATGTTTTCGGCAGTACTTTCCCCTACGTAAAGGTTGTGTTGCGTACGCATATAGTGCACAATATCCGAGTTGAAAATATCCCCTGCAATTTTTACCGACTTGTCGCATACAATACCCCCTAAGGCAATCACCGCAATCTCGGTAGTACCCCCACCTATGTCGATAATCATATTACCCTTAGGTTGCATAATGTCAAGCCCTATACCAATAGCTGCTGCCATCGGTTCGTGTACGAGGTAAATATCCTTACCGTTCACACGTTCGCACGACTCGCGTACCGCACGCGTTTCCACCTCGGTAATTCCTGAGGGAATACAAACTACCATACGCAACGAAGGCGAGAAAAAGCGTTTGCGCAACGCAGGTATACTCTTAATGAGCATTCCTATCATCTGTTCCGAAGCGTCAAAGTCGGCAATTACCCCGTCTTTTAGCGGACGAACAGTGGTGATATTAGGGTGTGTTTTCCCTTGCATTAGCCGTGCTTCTCTACCTACGGCTATAATTCTTCTGGTTGTCCTATCTATTGCTACAATCGATGGACTATCAATCACTACCCTGTCATTGTGAATAATGAGGGTGTTCGCAGTACCCAAATCAATGGCTATTTCTTCTGTCAAGAAATCAAAAAAACCCATATTATTTTTCTTTCTATTATATATTTACCTTATAAATCAGTTATTTAAGTGTTTTGTAGACACTACTTTTTGCGGGTGCAATTTTACGATTTTTTTTTGACCTACACAAATATTCTTACACTTTTTCTCAAAACTTTATGGCTAACTACCTCTTATCTTGCTGTTTATCAGTTTATATGAATTTCTATTAAATAATTTCTATTCGATATAATATAACATCTTTTAGGTATACGTAAAACTAATTTCTAATCTCGCATAGTGTTCTACAATAGCTCACCGACTTTTGAGTAAGCACCGAGTTCCTATCCTTATCCATTACTCATTCCCTTTTCTTTCGCCTCGAAACCCTTTTTTTAACATTTTTAGCGCTGTTGTATAGTATTATTAATCAATTATTTATATACCTTTTCTATACCAATCGTCCAAGATTCGTATAAGCTTCCTATAAGCTCTCTATAAGCTAACCCCACCCAAATTACAGCTCATTTTTTACTTTTCATCTGAATCACCTCTTCCGAACTCTTCCGATATCCTTCGGATTCTCTTAATAGTCCCAACACATCATCTTTGCAGTACACACTTTGCCAAAGTTAATTGCCCGTCGTGCTACGACCTTTGGCAAAGTTGAATAAACTGACAATCCCTCCGCTAGCACTTTTCTTGTAGCTCGTACCCCATTTTCTCATTTCCTCATTTTCTCATTTCCTCATTTCCTCATTCTCTCATTTCCTCATTCTCTCATTTCCAAATTCTCTTATCTCATTGTTTTTAAGTATTTATCATTAGATAGTTGTATTTTTTTAAGATAAAAACGCATCAGGGCATTGCAGTTTGCTTTTTGTTTTATATCTTTGTAGCGTTAAAAAGAGACAAAAATGAACGATTTTCTTAACGCTCAGGAATCCCGAAAGAACAATCGCACTAAAAATATTGTTGCAGTAATAGTGGGTGTGGTGTCTTTTATTGTGGTATTTTTAGCAGCATTCTTTACGACGCGCTATCTCACAAGCTCCTTCTTTTCAAAAGCTAAAAACGATTTAGTTACCGATGAGATGAAGAATCAAGTAGCCGAAATAAACCGGCAATTACCACAAATAATAGAAGAGGGGGTGCGCTTAGATAGTGTTGCCCTAAAAGGGGAAAAAACTATGGGGTATTATGCAACCCTTTTTAATTTCGATTCCGAAGGAGTAGAGTTCGACGCATCAGCAGCTAAGGAAGCCATTGTACAAAACCTAAGAACCAATCGCGGGAAGATGCGTTTTTTCATTGATAACAATATAACACTGTACTATTATTACTACGATAAAAACAAAAAAGTTGTAACCGAAATAGAAATAGCCCCATCACTCTACAAATAACTAACGATTAAAAACTAATAACTAAACACTAATGAATATTATCATTGCCATTGATGGCTATTCCTCAACAGGAAAGAGTACTACTGCCAAAGCCGTAGCCAAAGCGTTAGGCTACGTCTATATCGATACAGGTGCGATGTACCGCGCCGTTACTTATTTAGCCTTAGAAAAAGGTTATGTTTCTACCTCGGGCATCGAAGTAAAACCGCTGATGAAAGCCCTGCGAAAGTCGGAAATAAAGTTCGTATACAACCCTGAGTTGGGATTTTCTGAAATTTATTTGGACGGTAAGAATATCGAAAACGAAATACGCGGTATTGAAATAGCCAATTGGGTGAGCGAAGTTGCCAAACAACCCGAAGTGCGCACTTACCTAGTAGACCTTCAACGCAAAATGGGTAAAGACAAAGGTATTGTAATGGACGGACGCGATATCGGTACAACGGTATTCCCGAATGCTGAACTTAAAATATTTATGACCGCTAGCGAACAAGTGCGCGCCCAGCGCCGTTATAAAGAGTTACAAGCCAAAGGCGATAAAGCATCGTTCGACGAAGTGCTTGCCAATATCCAGCACCGCGACCATATCGATACTACCCGCAAAGAGTCACCTCTCAAAAAAGCTGATGATGCCATAGTTATCGATAATACCAATCTTACGATAGAGGAACAAGTACAAAAAATCTTAGCATTTGTTAATTGTTAATTGTCAATCGCTTTGTATTTTTTCTTACTATAGAGGAACAAGTGCAAAAAATCTTAGTATTTGTCAATTGTTAATTGTCAATTGTCAATTGTTTTGTATCTTTGCCCCCGAAATAAAGAAAAGAACTATGTGCGAAAATCAACATACGTGTGGCTGTAGCAATGCCGAAACCCGTCATAATTGGACGAAAGAAGAAATAATGGCTATTTACAATAAGCCCCTAATGGAGTTGCTCTACGAAGCCGCTACCGTGCACCGTAAATATCACGACCCTAACTCGGTACAAGTCTCTACACTACTCTCTATTAAAACCGGAGGTTGCTCCGAAGACTGTGCTTACTGTCCGCAATCGGCGCGTTACGAAACCGAAGTAAAAATAGAAAACGCCGATATGATGAGTGTTACTCACGTAAAAGCCCAAGCCCTTCGTGCTAAATCAGCAGGAGCTTCACGTGTGTGTATGGGGGCAGCGTGGCGTAACGTAAAAGATGGTCCCGAATTTGAACAGGTGCTCGAAATGGTGCGTACTATCAATAAGCTGGATATGGAAGTGTGCTGTACACTCGGTATGCTTACCGAAAACCAAGCCCAACGTTTGGCGGAAGCAGGCTTGTACGCTTACAATCACAACCTCGATACGTCAGAAGAATACTACAAAGAAATCATTTCTACCCGTAGTTATGACGACCGCCTCAAAACGATTGACAACGTGCGCAAAACCAATATCACTGTGTGCAGTGGAGGGATTATTGGTATGGGTGAATCACTCGAAGACCGCGCCGGAATGCTCGTAGCGCTCTCAACGCTCAATCCACAACCCGAGTCAGTGCCTATCAATGCCTTAGTGCCCGTAGAAGGAACACCTTTGGAAGACTGTGAGCCCGTAGATATCTTCGAGATGGTGCGTATGGTAGCCACCGCGCGTATCGTGATGCCACAATCGCAAGTGCGCCTTTCCGCAGGTCGTACCCAAATGAGCCAAGAAGGACAAGCTCTCTGTTTCTTTGCGGGAGCCAACTCTATCTTCGCAGGCGATAAGCTCCTCACCACTCCTAACCCCGATATCAATGAGGATATGCAAATGCTCGGTGTACTTGGTATGCGTATTCAGAAACCTTTTGAAACGCATCCACAGCCTCAAACGGTAGAAGCAGAAGATTCTCAATATCACTCCTTAGGTGAAAACCCTAAATGGACGCGCCCTAACCATAAAATAGAGCGCAACGAAGGAAAAAGAGTACGAGCTACACACTAATATCACAATTGCTTTGCGAATTTACGCCCTACACTTTGCCAAAGTTTCTTGCCAGTGTGGCTCTTATCTTTGACGAAGTTGAAAAATCGCCTAATTAATTCACAGATTTGTTAATTTACAAAGAAATAGACAACTTTTAATTGTTAAACTATGGATACAACCACATTAAAAATAACTTTTAATCCCACAGAATTATCCATATTTCAACCATTGTTTGATAAGTTTAAACTAAAAACAACAGTTGTAGAAAGAGCAGATGATTTTAGTGAGCTTACTGAAGAAGACCTTAGAAGTTTAGCTCTTTCAGAAGAACAATCAAGATTAGGAATGTTAGTGGATAGTTCTGAAGTACACAGAAGGGCTACAGAACGAAGAAGACAACGTTATGAAAGTAAAGTGGACTCAAGAAGCTGAAAGAAATTATAACGATACACTTGATTATTGGGACGAAAGAAATGGTAGTTTTTCTTATTCCGATAAAATTACTAAGGCTTTGATAGATTTAGAAAAGGAGATTTCAATAGATCCGTATGCATTATCGTATTATAACAAAGACCTAAATATTTATAGGCGAACTATTCTAAAAGGAAAATTTCTTGTTTATTACAAAGTTGATAAAGAAAAAAATATAATAGAAATACGCCATTTTAGAAGTTCTAAACAGAAACCTTTGTTCTAAATCACCTAATTAATTCACAAATTTTCTAATTATCTAATTCCCTAATTTTCTCTATGAACTCCGAAATTCTCAAAGAAATCATCACTACTCCTATGCCTTATGGCAAGTACAAGGGTACTATGATTGCTGATTTACCTTCCTATTACCTCGAGTGGTTTAGCACCCAAGGATTTCCCAAAGGAAAATTAGGAATGTTATTGGCTACTACTTTCGAGATAAAAACTAATGGTCTACAAGAGATAATAGATAAACTAAAAGAATATGTTAGTCAAGAAAGTTAACGGAAAGCAACCTACCTTTGGGGAAGGTTGCTTTTTTGCTGAAAATGCTACCCTTACCGGTGATGTGCACTTAGGCGACCACTGTACCGTGTGGTATAATGCGGTTATTCGTGGCGATGTAAACACTATTTGCATAGGTGATGACACCAATATCCAAGATGGTGTAGTGATTCACGCTACCTATCAAACACACCCCACAACCATTGGCAATCGCGTCTCCATAGGGCATAACGCTATCGTACACGGCTGTACTATCGAAGATGATGTGCTTATAGGTATGGGAAGCATCGTAATGGACGGATGTGTGGTAGAAAGCCATAGCATTGTAGCTGCTGGAGCCGTAGTACCTCCTAATACCCATATAGAAAAAGGGAGCCTCTATGCTGGCGTTCCTGCTAAAAAACTCAAAAATATTACCGATGAACAGAGGACTCTCATCGAGCGAACTGCCCTAAACTATCCTAAATATGCAAGTTGGATAGAAAAATAGACAATATGCTACGTATTGATTATCAGTATTAAACGTATGTTATTTAAAATTATTCTACTATTTATTTGGATATATTCAAAATAATATATACCTTTGCCCCACTATTAGTAAAGGAATATAATAGTAGTAAAGTCTTTATATTTCGTTTGCGATTCCTTGTGAAGTCTGTATTCTTTTTTAGTGTTTTTAATAGTTGTTACCTTTTCTTCACAAGTGAATTAGTTAGTTTTACATATAAAAGTCCAGTGTGCTACACACTGGACTTTTTTTGATTTTACAGCATTATTTTTGTGTATTAGCATAAAAGTAGTATCTTTGCCATTATTTTTAAACTAAGAAAACCGATGAAAAAAATTATTGTAGCTGTAATGCTTATGTTTTTCTCAGCAAAAACATTTGCCCAAAGTGATTTTCCTCAACATCAAGTAAACTTGAATATCTTGAATGTTATATGGTTAGCTTCTGTAGAGTTAGGTTATGAACATTACATAGCTCCTAATCAGTCTATTGAAGGAACTATTTTCTTTAACGACCGCTTTTCTGTATTCCCTAGAAAAGAAGGAGAGAAGTACAGAGCTACTAGTATTCAAATAGGATATAACTATTATTTTGAAGAAGACGGAGGTACAGGGCTCTATGTAAATCCTTTTATCAAACAACGCTTTGGAACATTCTCTGAAGATGGAGTAAAAACTCGTTTGGATAGTTTTATCTTAGGTGTAGGGGCAGGTTACCAATGGAATCTCGACGATACCTTTATCATCGCTCCTTTTGCAAATATTGCACGAAACTTTGGTAAACAAGTTAATGAAAATAAGAAGTTCTGGGCTATCGAACCTAACTTTGGTATTAAGATAGGATATAAATTCTAAATCATTATCTATTAAAAGGCTACCCAAAAGGTAGCCTTTTCTATTTTATATCCTCATCACTTTTCTTATACAGAAACTCCATATTCTCTAAGGGCATCGTTTAGTGAAGTTTTCTTGTCGGTTGAGGCTTTACGCTGCCCGATGATAAGGGCACAAGGCACTTGGTAATCACCTGCTGGGAAGTGCTTGGTGTAACTACCAGGAATCACTACCGAACGTTCAGGTACATAGCCTTTCAGTTCTTTAGGTTCATTGCCCGTTACATCAATGATTTTAGTAGAGGCTGTAAGCACTACATTAGCACCAAGTACCGCTTCTTTGCCTACGCGTACTCCTTCTACCAAGATACAACGCGACCCGATGAAAGCTCCGTCTTCTACTATCACGGGAGCTGCTTGCAAGGGTTCTAATACACCTCCTACACCTACGCCACCACTCAGGTGCACGTGCTTGCCTATTTGAGCGCAACTACCCACAGTAGCCCACGTATCTACCATTGTACCTTCATCTACATACGCCCCTATATTCACATAGCTGGGCATCAGTATAGCGCCTTTAGCAATAAAAGCGCCACGGCGTGCTACAGCAGGAGGTACTACGCGCACCCCTTTCTCATCGTAGTTGTGTTTGAGCGGAATCTTATCGTGAAACTCAAAGATACCTACCTCTACGGGTTTCATATTTTGGATAGGGAAGTAAAGCACAACAGCTTTTTTCACCCATTCGTTTACTTTCCAGCCATCGGCAGTAGGCTCTGCCACTCGCAATTTACCTAAATCCAAGAGGTGAATCACCTCTCTAATGGTTTGCTGTACAATTTCCTCACGAAGCAGAGAGCGATTCTCCCACGCCTCATCTATCATTTGTTTTAAGTGTTCCATTTATCTAATTATCAATTGTTAATTGCTTTTATTGCTTTTTCAAGTGTTTCAATTTTTGCTAACGCATCAGCTTCTTTTTTGCGCTCGTTGTCTACTACTTGGGCAGGCGCTGAATTTACGAATTTCTCATTAGAAAGTTTCTTGCGTACCGATGCTAAAAAGCCTTGTGTATAGGTGAGTTCCTCTTGTAGTTTTTTGAGTTCCTCTTCTACATTCACCGCGCCTTCCATTGGAATAAAGTATTCATTAGCTTTTACGCGGAAAGACATTGCGCCTTCTATGGCTGTACTTACTTCGGTAATAGCCTCAAGTCCGCCCATTTTGCTAAGTACCACATCAAAACGATTGCTCATTTGCTCTTTGTTTAATACTGAAAGGCTAAGCGGTGTTTTGAAAGGTATATTCTTCTCTTTGCGCACCGTGCGGATACCTGCTATCACTTCGGCAGCAAAATCAAATTCTGCCAATAGTTTTTCGTCGTACGGCTGTACGGTAGGGTAGGTAGCCACGATAAGGGCTTGTTCAGGGGTACGAGGGGCTAAACTTTGCCATATTTCTTCGGTGAGGAAAGGCATAAAGGGGTGGAGGAGTTTTAGTAAATTCTCAAAAGCTGCTACCACTCCCTCGTAAGTTGCTTTGTCCATTGGTTTGCCGTATTCAGGTTTTACCATTTCCAAAAGCCACGCGCAGAAGTCGTCCCAGGCGAGTTTATAGATTGCCATTAGAGCATCGGAGATGCGATATTTCTCAAAATGGTCTTCTACTTCGGTGAGTACCGCGTTGAACTTCGCTTCAAACCATTGCAAAGCGAGCTGAGCAGCTGTAGGTTGTGCTACCGAGCTATCCACTTGCCAGCCTTTTACCAATTGGAAGGCATTCCACAATTTGTTGCCAAATCCTTTTCCTTGTTGACAAAGGGCTTCATCAAACAGTAAGTCATTACCTGCTGCCGATGAGAGCAAGAGCCCCACGCGCACGCCATCAGCACCGTAATCGGAGATGAGTTTGAGCGCATCGGGCGAGTTACCTAAGGATTTAGACATCTTGCGACGTTGCTTGTCGCGTACCAATCCGGTAAGATACACATTGCTAAACGGACGCTCACCTTTGTACTCATAACCTGCTACTATCATTCGGGTTACCCAGAAGAAAAGGATATCAGGTCCTGTTACCAAATCGTTGGTTGGGTAATAATACTCGATTTCAGGATTATTAGGCTCTAAAATACCGTTGAAAACACTCATTGGCCATAACCAAGACGAGAACCAAGTATCGAGAGCATCTTCATCTTGTCGCAAATCGGCTTCAGTAAGATGTGCATTGCCGCTCTTTTCTTTAGCCAAAGCGAGGGCTTCTGCCTTAGTTTTGGCTACTACAAATTGGTCTTTACCCTCGCCGTAGTAGTAAGCAGGAATTTGTTGTCCCCACCACAATTGGCGTGAGATATTCCAATCGCGTACATTCTCTACCCAATGGCGATAAGTATTTTCGAATTTCTTAGGATATAGTTTGATGCTTTCGTCTTCCAATACCGCCTTGATAGCTGGCTGGATAAGGGTGTCCATTTTTAGGAACCACTGGTCAGAAAGGCGGGGTTCTATCACGGCTTTGGTACGCTCAGATGTCCCCACTTTGTTAGTATAGGTCTCTTTTTTAGCGAGTAAGTTTTTTTCTTCTAATTCGGCTACTATCTCTTTGCGCACTACAAAGCGGTCTTTGCCCGCATAGTGCAAACCATAGTGATTAAGAGTTGCATCATCATTGAAAATATCAATTACTTCCAACTGATGTTTGTCGCCCAAAACCTTGTCGTTAGGGTCGTGTGCAGGGGTTACTTTCAGGCAACCTGTACCAAACTCTACATCTACGTACTCATCTTCGATAATCGGAATCACGCGGTTGCAGATAGGCACAATCGCTTTTTTGCCCTTGAGGTGTTGCCAACGCTCATCGTTAGGGTTGATGCAGATAGCCGTATCGCCAAAAATGGTTTCAGGGCGCGTTGTAGCGATTATAAGGTACTCATTAGTGCCTTCAATTTGATATTTCAAATAATATAAAAATCCTTGACGTTCTTCATAAATCACCTCCTCGTCAGAAAGGGTGGTTTTCGCCTCTGGATCCCAGTTCACCATACGGTGACCGCGGTATATTTGTCCTTTGTTGTACAAATCCACAAACACTTTGATAACCGAAGCCGAAAGTTCCTCGTCCATAGTGAATTTAGTGCGTTCCCAGTCGCAAGAGCAACCCAATTTTTTGAGTTGTTCGAGAATCACCCCACCGTATTGGTGTGTCCATTCCCACGCGTGTACAAGGAACTCTTCGCGAGTGAGGTCGGATTTCTTAATGCCTTGTTCTTTGAGTTTTGCCACCACTTTGGCTTCTGTTGCAATCGAAGCGTGGTCAGTACCTGGTACCCAGCAAGCGTTGAAGCCTTTGAGGCGTGCACGACGAATAAGTACATCTTGAATGGTGTTGTTGAGCATATGCCCCATATGGAGCACCCCTGTAACGTTAGGGGGTGGAATCACAATGGTATAGGGTGTACGCTCATCGGGGGTTGAGTGAAAATAGTTGTGGGCAAGCCAATAGGCATACCATTTTTCTTCTAAATCAGTAGGGTTGTATTTTTTGGGTTCTGTCATATGTGCTAATTTGCCAATTTCTATTCTGACTGCAAAAGTAGTAAAAAAATACCAATTACCAATTTTTAAACTACTTTTGCTCTGTCTTACTTTCTTTTTACTACTGTCTTACTTTGGATTATTTAACTCTTTTTAACAATTCACTTTTAGCTTTTAATCATTAATAATCAACTTTTTATATACCCTTTCTATACCAATCGTCCAACATTCGTATAAGCTTCCTATAAGCTTTCTATAAGCTAAGTACACTCTCCCGCTACCTTCGACTATCTCCGATATTCTCCGAATCCGTACGAATTTTTACTAGAAGCTCAGAAAACTACAATTTTCGCATTTCTGGTATTATTGGCATTATTGACATTTTGGGTATTAAAAAATTATCCCTATTTTTGCACCTTAATCAGCAGTTCGAAGAGTCGGCAAAATGAAAAAACTCTTACTTCTTACTTTTTACCTCCTGCTCACCTCTTGCGGTATTTTCTACAAGAAAATCACTCCGCCTGAGGTAACCTATCCGTACCAGAAACCTCAAATTACCGTACTAAATGATACGTTGCGGTATTTTCAGGATAACTATATTGCGAAAAATCAACAAGGCTTGTGGGAGCTCTACCTTTCAGGAAATCCGTATCAGTTAGGGCTCAATTCGGGCGCACTTACTGAGCCTTTGTACCACCGTCAGGACAGTCTGCTCTTTGTCAAACTCAATCAGTTTGTGCCTTCACAACGCAAACAGCGTTTTTTGCGCAAGTTCGTCAAGTGGTTCAATCGAGATATCAATAATTGTGTGATACCCCCCTTCCGGCAAGAACTCTGGGGACAAGCGCAGTACTCCGATACGATTTTCAACTACATAGCCCCTGTTTATCAGCGTACCCTTTACCTGCATTCGGCTCACGATTTAGGGCACGCTTTGCAAGATTTGATGCTCGTAGGCTGTTCTTCGTTAGCGGTTTGGGGCGATAAAACCGAAGATGGTCAACTCCTCATAGGACGCAATTTCGATTTTTATCTCTCCGATGACTTTGCTACTGAAAAAATAGTGCGATTTGTGCGCCCTGAGGAAGGTATTCCTTTTATGAGTTACGCTTGGGGCGGAATGATAGGTGTGCTCTCGGGTATGAACCTCGAAGGTCTTACGGTTACTATCAATGCGGGAAAGTCGTCTATTCCGCTGAAAGCTCGCACCCCTATTTCGCTCCTCTGCCGTGAAATCTTGCAGTATGCCAAAAATATCGATGAGGCGATTGCCATTGCTAAAAAGCGAAAGGTATTCGTGTCCGAAGCTATAATGGTGGGGAGTGCTACCGACGGCAAAGCAGTAATCATCGAGGTATCACCCAAAAAGTTTGGGGTGTACGAAGCTCCTAATGCAGTGCTTTGCGCCAATCATTTCCAAAGTGAAGTGTACAAGAAAGATAAGAAGAATCTCAAACAGATACGCACTTCGCATTCAGCGTATAGATATGCCAAAATGCAGGAGTTCCTAACAGAAGAACCTAAGCTGACCCCTTCTAAAATAGCTACACTCCTCCGCAGTACCGAAGGCTTACACGCCGACTCCATAGGCTATGGCAATGAGAAAGCGCTCAACCAGCTATTGGCACATCACGCAGTAATTTTTAAACCTCAAGAACGCTTGGTATGGGTATCGACAGCTCCTTATCAGTTGGGCACTTTTGTAGCCTATGATTTGAAGCAGATATTTGCTACCAAAGCTTACCCGTCGCATAGCCCTTATCCTCAAACTTCCTTAAATATTCCGCCCGACCCTTTTATGTACACCCAAGCGTTTAAGGATTACGAAGCGTATAGGGTATTAGAGCAACAGATAGAAACACATTTGCGCGAACATACCCCTATTGTAATAGACGAAGTAAAGCCCATAACAAGTCTCAACCCGCATTATTGGAAAGCCTATTATTTATTAGGGCGAGCTTATCAAACACAAGGTAACAAAGAAACCGCACACCAACTCTTCCAAAAAGCCCTCCAATGCGAAATACCGTATAGTGAAGAACGAGAGAAGATTCAAAAGTTAGTCAATAAAAATTAGTAACTCGTATTAAACTTGCTTTTGCAGAAATCCAAAAAGAATTATCTTACTAATTAGCATCAGTTTGATATATATAACACTGATTTACGGTTGTATTTACGTTATAATCAGTGAAATTTAAGCAACTCGTTGCTAAAATCCGTGTAATCTGTGCGAGACATTTAAAACAGCAAAGCTGTTTATTTGTTTGATTTTTTTTAAGATTTGAGAGATTTCTGTAGCGTAAGCTACACTTTTCTTACATCGAACTCACATCAATTAACCACTAACCATTAATCAGTCGCTTTCTCCATTGCTTCATCAAACAAAGGTTTATAGAATTCAGGCAGTTCTTTTTGGAATTTATTTTGGTAAACCCTTTGTAGTACCTCATAAGGTTGCAGGTCGTTTAAAGTAATTTCCTTTTGCAAAGTTTCCTTTTTAGTGTTTTGTTGCTGTTGGTAGCGCACATCTATACGCGCCAAGCGTACGTGTTTATGAGCGATAGCTTTCAGTATGCTGTTTTTGAGTTCAGGAGCAGGTTCGTTTAGTAATACTTTTACTTCTAAATAAGGAGCAGGAGTATGAGTAGTTCCCTTAGGCAAAGAAGCCAAAGCATTCAGTACTTCTTTAACCGGTAGTGGTCGTTCAGGCACGCTTAACATAGGAGTATGCAACGGAATAGGCACCGTTTTAATATCCTGTACACGTCCTTCTTCTAATGAAAAAGCCACCACTTGATGCTGATAATCCTTTTCTGAAAATGATAAGGGTATAGGACTTCCCGAGTAGCGTATATGAGCTTTACCACCTAAGGTTTGAGCTTTGTGAATATGTCCCAAAGCAATGTATTGTAACACGTTAGGAAAGCTCGTTGGTTTGAAGCCTTCCATTCCCCCAATAATAGGACGCTCAGCCGTGTCCTCATCGCTGAGTTCTGCTCCCAAAGCGTGCAGATGTCCCATAGCAATCAGCGGTTTTCCTTTGGCAATGGCTAAAGCCTTTTCCGTAATTTCGCGGTAGAAAGCCTCCACCCCTTGAGTATAATCGGGGTTAGTATCTTCATTTTTAGGAGTATCCCCTAAGCGGAGAAAAGGCACAGCAAGGCAGTAAGCCATTACTTCCCCTCTTTCGTAAAGCGGAATAATAAGACGTTTGTAATCTATCTCTCTCTGTTCATTTCTTTTCACATATCCCACCAAATGCACTTGTGTATCTTCCAAGAGTGGTTGGGGCATTTCAAGGCGTACAGGCGAATCGTGATTACCCGCAATAGCTATAATTTGCAGTTGGGGGAAACGCTCAGTTGCTTGATGAAGAAAATGATAAAACTGCTTTACCGATGCCACTGCAGGGTTAGCAGTATCAAACACATCACCACTGATAAGTAAAACATCAGTATGTTGTTCTTCAATAATTTGCAAAAGATTATCTAAGAAATATTGATGTTCGTTATAGCGGTCGTATTGGTAAAACGTTTGTCCTAAGTGCCAATCGGCAGTATGTAGCAAGTTCATTTTTTAGCTATTTATTTTCTCAAATGGCAAAAATAATGTATATTTGCCATATTTTTGTATACTAATGGAAAATAATTATAAAATGGTAGCCAAAACTTTCTTTGGCTTTGAAGATATTTTAGCTGATGAATTGCGCAATTTAGGGGCTATGCACATAACCAAAGGCGTTCGCAGTGTACAGTTCGAAGGTGATAAAGGCTTTATGTATAAGGCGAACCTCTGCTTGCGTACCGCTTTAAAAATACTGAAACCTATTGCTTCTTTTTATGTGCGTAGTGAGAAAGAATATTACCAAAAACTCTATGACTTCAATTGGCAAACCTACCTAAGAGTAGACCAGACCTTCGCTGTTACAGCCACCTTACAAACCGAACTTTTTAATCACTCTCAATACGTGGCTTTAAAAGCCAAAGATGCCATTGCTGATGCTTTTCGCAATGCCACAGGTCGTCGTCCCAATGTAG
Source organism: Capnocytophaga ochracea DSM 7271 (assembly GCF_000023285.1). Lineage (NCBI taxonomy): Bacteria > Pseudomonadati > Bacteroidota > Flavobacteriia > Flavobacteriales > Flavobacteriaceae > Capnocytophaga > Capnocytophaga ochracea. The sequence continues at coordinate 1,663,337 of NC_013162.1, forward strand.
ATGTACTACACCCCGATTTGGAGATACATATTCATATTCAGCGCAACGAAGTAATTGTGTCACTCGATAGTTCGGGCAATTCCCTGCATCAGCGCGGGTATCGTACAGCTACCAATATAGCTCCTATCAACGAGGTGCTCGCTGCTGGTATCCTACTACTCAGCGGTTGGCAAGGGCAGTGTGATTTCTTAGATCCTATGTGTGGTAGTGGTACTTTTTTGATAGAAGCAGCTATGATAGCTTGTAATATTCCAGCCAATGTACACCGTAAAGAGTTCGCTTTTGAACGTTGGAACGATTTTGATGAAGACCTCTTTAATCTTATCTTTGGCAGTTGTATTAAAAAAATACGAGAGTTTCACCACCAAATTATAGGATATGATAAAGCACCGTCAGCAGTAGCCAAAGCCAAAGATAACTTAAAAAACGCCGACCTATCTGAGTACATTCAAGTATTCCAAAAAGACTTTTTTGCTACTGAAAAAGAAGATAAACAGCAACCATTACATATGGTGTTCAATCCTCCTTACAATGAGCGCCTACAAACCGATGTAGAACAGCTTTACTCATCGATAGGCAACACTCTTAAACATCATTACCCCAATACCGATGCGTGGTTTATCACTTCTAATTTAGAAGGTATAAAATATGTAGGATTGCGTCCTTCACGAAAAATAAAGCTCTTTAATGGTAAATTAGAAAGCCGATTGTTACAATATAAGATGTACGAAGGAAGTAAGAAAGCTAAAAAACAAGCCGAAGAGTAAAGTTCTATTTTACAAAAGGCATTACCATTAAATAGAAACTGATATATTGCCCTAATAATATAAGGATAGCTGTTCCAAAAAGGAGCAACTTTTTTTGTTTGGCTCGTGAGGAAAGCAAGATGAGAAAAGGTAGTACAAAACTGAGAATGAGCATTGCTACAATAGCCTCTCCGTAGCCTTTGCTGAGAAGAGTTTGGTAATAAACAGTTTCTTCAGGGATATTGGCGTACCATATCAGCATATATTGTGAGAACCACAAATACGCCCAGAAAATAGAGAATCCAAAGAGGTATTTGCCTAAATCAGAATAGTGTTCTGGCTTGCTAAATAAGGTAATGAGGGCAATACCTGAGAGCAGAAAACTGCTGAGCAATTGCCACGCAAAGAGGGTGCTGTGCCATTCGGGAGTAAGGCTTAAAAGCCAATCCCACGCCATTGGAGTTTCGGTAAGAAAGAAAATAACTAAAAATAGTACGTGAGGCGTTAAACTCTTAAACTTTTTTAAAGTATAGCGATACTCCACCCATACTGCCATATAGCCCACAGCACGCAACAGAAAATAAGGTTCGTTATGCACTATATACAGCACTCCCAACAAAACTAATAACACTAACCATAAAGATGTTGTGATACGCTTCATTATAGGGTATAAATCGGTTACCCATTCCGCGTGAGTTACTTTGTTGATAGCATAGAATACCAATACCCCTACCAACGTAAGCGCTACAAACAACAGAATTGAATATGTTAAAAACAATATGTTCATACTTCTTACCTCTTATCTCTTAGCTGTTCAACGTACATTGCTACTTGCCAGCGTTCTTTCTCACTCAGCTGATTAGCAAAAGCGGGCATTGTATTGCGTCCATAGTAGAGCACGTGGTAAATGCTACCTTCGGTGAGCTCTCTGCTCTTGTAGTTGGGAACGCCTAAAATCTTCTCCCTTTGCACTAAAACTCCTTTGCCGTCACCTTTCTCACCGTGACAGAGCGCGCAATAGATACCGTAAAGTTTTTTGCCATCGGTTAGATTTTGAATTTGTTGTAGAGTATCAGTTGCTAAGGGGTTGTGCAATTGTGCTTTGGCTTGCTCATAACCCTCAATGGTATTAGGGTAGCGGTAGGGCAACTCACCTCTTTTTACAGTGTGCTCAGGAGGGGAGAGCGGTGCGACTTCATAAGTTTTATAAGCAGGACTCTGGTACATATCGGGCATAAACTCAATGTTGCGCTCTTGTTTGTTCCTACAACCAACTACCAATAATATTAGCAATAAATACTTTATATAATTATTAAAATGTTTCATTTCTTACCTCTTACTTCTTACTTCTTACTTCTTATCTCTTACCTGAATTACAAATTTATCATCACTACTTTTCTTTATAGGATTTTCAGCTTTTTTGAATGGATATAACCTACTTCTGATAAAGAAACTAATCACCAATAGATGCGCTGCAAAATATACAACCAACTCGAATATTATGGGTATAAAAGCGGGGAGGTTTTGCCAGAAAGTGGCATTAGGCTTTCCACCAATATCCATTGGCCAGTCTTTTATCATTGTGAAATAGGTAAGCCAACACCCGAAAAACAAGCCTATGAGTCCGTATAGAAAAGTAGCTTTGCCTAAGCGAGTACGCTTGAGTCCTAAGGCTTCGTCTAAACCGTGTACATAAAAAGGCGTATATACTTCTTGAATCTCCTTGCCTTCTTGCTTCAGTTGTTTGACAGTAACCAAAAGTTCTTCAGGAGAGGTAAGAGTTAAGAGATAAGAGTTAAGAGATACCTGCTCCCTAACATCTGTCCCCTGATACCTAAGACCTGACACCTGTCCGCTGACACCTTTCACTTCTGCTTGTGCAATCATTGGGAAGCTCCTTGCATATAATAAGAACAACAAAAAGAAAAATCCCAAAGTGCCTACAAATATCCCTATATCCACCCACGTAGGACTAAACATCGTCCACGACGACGGCAGATAACCGCGATGCAGTGAGGTAACGATAATTACAAAACGCTCAAACCACATCCCCACACATACTACCAAAGCAACGCATACTGAAAAGGCAATGCTACGGCGTAACTTTTTGAACCATAGCAATTGAGGAAGGACAATATTGCAAATAATCATCGTCCAGAATGCCCACGCATAATCACCTGTAGCACGATTTATGAAGACGTATTTTTCAAACTCCGAGTGAGAGCGCATTGCCATAAAAAACTCGGTCAGGTAAGCAACCGCTACAATACTACCCGCAACTAACATTACAGTGTTCATCAGATCGATGTGTTTGAGGGTGATATAGGCTTCTAATTTACATACTTTGCGCAAGATAATCAGTAGCAAACTCACCATTGCAAAACCCGAAAAGATAGCTCCTGCTACAAAGTAGGGCGGGAAGATAGTAGTGTGCCAGCCAGAGACCACCGAAGTAGCAAAATCAAAAGAGACAATAGTATGCACCGAAATGACTAACGGAGTGGCAATACCTGCCAAGAGCAACATTGTTTCTTCCATACGTTGCCAATCTTTGGCGCGACCACTCCACCCAAAACTCAGCAAGCTGTAAATCTTCTTCTGAAAAGGCTTGAGAGCACGGTCGCGCAACATAGCAAAATCGGGGAGTAAGCCTACCCACCAAAATACTAAGGATACTGAAAAGTAGGTAGCAATAGCAAACACATCCCATAGCAAAGGCGAGTTGAAATTGTCCCACAACGAGCCGTATTGGTTAGGAATAGGCAAGTTGAAATGCAATAACCACGGTCTGCCCAAATGCAGTATCGGGAAGATACTCGCTTGAAGCACCGCGAATATAGTCATAGCTTCAGCTGAGCGATTAATTGCCACCCGCCACTGTTGGCGAAAGAGCAACAATACCGCCGAGATGAGCGTTCCCGCGTGCCCGATACCTATCCACCACACAAAGTTGGTGATGTCCCACGCCCAACCTACGCTTTTGTTGAGCCCCCACGCGCCTATGCCGTCGCGCAAGGTTACCCATATTGCCCACACTCCCCAGAGGGTTGCAAGGAGGGTAATACCAAAGGCAATCCACCACGCACGCGAAGCACGACCTTCAATGGGGCGCGCTATATCTTCACTGATGGTATGATAGGATTTATCGTTGAGTATCTGCATAAATAAGATTTTTTACAGCGTCCTTGCCGTCGGGAGTTACAAACACACAAGTGAATTGCCATTTCACCAATCGCACTTCGGGGGTAGAGAAAGCACCCACGGGGAGCTTGAGTAACACTTTATTCCATCCCTTGTTGAGGGTAACTTGCAAAGGAGGACGCACTTGGAAATTTTCGTTAGTAAGAGGTATTTCGTTAGAGAGTTCTCTGTGAGTTGATTCCCATATAGGAGGAGAGAGTTCAGTATCGTTTAGCCAAATTTTGCTCTCCTTGTAATCCCATTTGCCTTGTGGCGGGGGAAGATCTTTTTCCGACCGACTGTAATCTTGAAAACTTACCCATAAACCAACCTGCTGTTCTTCGGGTGAATATACATAAGTGTACACATAAGCAGTGTGGTTGGGCTGAGGGTTTTTATAAAAAGCAGGAACAAGTTTCCCCCAAGTATGTCGCAAATAAATGCCAGCCCCTATGGCTTTATGGGTATGATAAGTTTTTCCTTCATAAGAGTAGCTTTCTTTTAAAGCTTTCTCAGGTGGAAAGGATTGAGCAAGGTTGCCATTGTTAGGGAAAGCATCGGTAATACGCCAAACTACGTTGGTTTGAGGTACGTAGGCAAAGGGTTCGGTTGTAAAATGATGGGTTTTATGCCAATACATACGTCTTTCAAAATCGGCAAACTGCTTGAATATGGGGTCGTTGGTATCTGTGGGAAGCATAGTGCCTTTGCCGTCGAAATATTCGCTACCTCCTCCTTTCCAAGAGCGCTCAGCTAAGGCGAGCATCGCAGGATAGAAATTGTTTTGAATGAGAATATTTCGCTCTCCTCTGATATAGCGATCATTCCACAACCCTATAATAGCTCCCGCGTGGTCTTCATCGCCTTGGGCTACATTTAAAATCCTACTGTTGTAGAGAGCAACCAAATCGCCAAAAGTATCGAAATGATTGATGTAGTGAAATTTGCTATCGATAGCAGGGATGCCTTTTTGTGCTTTACCGCGATAACTCCACAATTGGGTCATATCTATTTCACCTGCTTTATATTGCCACCCAGGATTCCACGAAATCACCTTTTTGCCTTTATGGCGCAGGTAAGCCACCATTTCGGGTACAAATTGCGGATTGCTAAAAACTACTTCATCAGTGCCTATATGAATATAAGGAACATCAAGATTTTCGACTACCTCATCCAATAGTTCTTTGAGAATTGCCATTCCTTTTTCCGATTGCATATCTACCCCAAAAGCCTTTTCAAAAGCACGACTGTGTCCAGGCATATCAATTTCGGGGATGAGCAATACATTGTGTTTTTTGCAGAAAGCAACTAACTCTTTGGCTTCTTGGAGGGTATAGTATTGGGCAGGCATACGCTCATAGCTAGAAGGAGCATTGAGTTCAGGATAGCGCAAACTCTGCAAACGCCACCCTTGGTTTTCAGTGAGATGCCAATGAAATACATTGATTTTATACTGCGAAAGTAGTACTATTTCTCTTTTCAACTCCTCCAAACTCATAAAGGTGCGTCCTACATCTTGCATAAAACCTCGTACTCTAAAAGCAGGATAATCGATGATTTTGCACCCTTCGTAATAGGCTTTATTGCCTTTAATAACCAAAAGTTGTTTTAGGGTTTGTTTTGCCCAAAACACGCCTCTCCCACTGATCGCCCTAATGAGGATATAATTTTTGGTAACTTCCAATAGATACCCTTCTTCTTTATTGATAGGAATTTCGGGCAAATCGGCTACTCTTTCTACAATAATGAGAGGGTGTGTTTCTGCTGAGGCTACCTTGTAGCGTTGTCCATTAGCGATGACTTGTTGCGGTGCAGGCAATAAGTGGTCTATCCCTGCATACAACACACAAGGAGAAACACACCAAAAGTATATCAAAAATATGTAAAACTTCATAAATTCTAATTTCTAACTTTCACTTGATACACCACATTAGGGTCTGTCCCCAGCTCAGCTAAAAGCTGATACATACGATCGCTGGCACTGAGTTGGGCGATTTTGCTTCCTTCTTCGTTAGCATCGCCAAATACCATAGCCCCTGTATTACAAGCAGCTGCACAAGCTACTATATTATTAAACTCTCCTGGGGCGACCGCACGACCTTCTCTTTTGGCTTTCAGTATTACCGCTTGGGTGTTCTGGATACAGAGGGAACACTTTTCCATTACCCCTCGCGAACGAACCGTTACATCGGGGTTGAGCACCATACGTCCTATTTCGTTGTTCATATTGTAGTTGAACTGCTTATTTTTACTATACTGAAACCAGTTGAACCTACGCACTTTATAGGGGCAGTTGTTGGCACAGTAGCGCGTACCTACACAGCGGTTGTAAGCCATTTGGTTTTGTCCTTGCTGTCCGTGAGCCGTAGCGATTACGGGACAAACAGTCTCACAAGGGGCATTATTACAATGCTGACACATCACGGGCTGAAAGCCTACGCACCTTTGTTCGTTTTCTCTTGATTCATAACGATCGATGCGCAACCAGTGCATATCGCGCGAGCGACGCACTTCTTCTTTGCCTACTACGGGCACATTGTTCTCGGCGTGGCAAGCGATCACACAAGCCGCACAACCCGTGCAAGCATTCAGGTCGATAGAGAGTTTAAAGTGATGTGGGCTGGTAGAGTCTTTCTTTGTTTTAGGGGGTTGAGGGTTCCACACTTCGGCAGAGGAGTTTAAGAAAGTATCTAAACTGATTTCTTTAAGAATATTTTTACGCCCCACCAATTCATTTTGCAGTTGCAAGCAGGCAAATTGGTGAGTGCCGTCTGCTTTTTCTATCTGTACGCCTTGGTTTTTACAATGGTCTTTATAAAGAGGGAAGGCATTCACGCCTATTTGCATTTCGGTTTGTATACCTGACTTGCGCCCATAACCTAAGGCAAGCCCCACACTGCCTTGCGCTTGTGCAGGAGTGATGAGTACGGGAGCGATGATACTTTTGCCGTTAACACTCACTTTCGCCTGATGCCCGTCCAAAGCACCATCAGCTGTATGCCAATTTTCAATACTCAGACGCTGGGCATCGCTGGGGTGCATCGTGAGGAAGTTATCCCACGTAGTGCGGTGGATAGGGTCGGGGAGCTCTTGTAGCCAAGGATTGTTAGCCTGCTGCCCATCGCCCAAAGCGGTGCTAGTGTAGAGAGAAAGTTCAAAAGGCGATTCCGTTTGGCTTATAAGTAATTGAGAGATAGATATATCAGTAAAAGATTCTTTGGTGCGGAATAAACTTAGTCGTTCCTCTTCTTGTTGTTCAAAATCAAATCTTTTTTCCTTATCTACAAAAGTGCCGTCGTGTAGGGCTTGTTCCCAAGAAAATCCTTTTAAGATATGGCCTTCCCAATGAGCTTTGATAAAATCGTAATAGCTCTCCTTGTGTCCTATCCATTGCAAAAAACAGTCTTGCCATTGGCGGGTGTTGAAAAGCGGACGTATACAAGGCTGCATCAGTCCGTAGTGCCCGTATTTAAATTCTACATCGCCCCACGACTCTAAATAATGAGGTTGAGGCGCCCAAAGGGTCGTTTGCACGGCAGTTTCATCAACACGTATCGCAAAGGATACCGAAAAAGGTACTTTTTTCAAGCCTGTGGCAAATGCTTCGGCGTTAGGCAAACTGTATAAAGGGTTGAGATTGTTGATAAAGAGAACGCCTACCTTGCCTTCGTTCATATCGGTGAGCAATGGTTTGAATTTCCACACTATATCTCCTTTGCGCGTGAGTACGGGTGTTTCAGGTATAAAAGCCTTGCTTTTCAGTCTTTTATTCAGCGCAAAGGTGAGTTCTTGGGCATTGTCCTTATCAATACCTGTTACGATTACGGCATCGCTACCCGCTTTTTTTACTTCATCGGCTATTGCTTTGAGTTTTTCATTAATTTCAGCAGGAAGATCTTCAGAATGAGAAGTTTGATATTCTGTTAAAAAAATATAGAATTGTGCTAAAGCTACTTTCAGTTGTTGAGGGGTGAGGTCGATACGTTCATCGGCATTAGCGCCTGTAAGGCTGAGGTTGGCTTCCAACTGAATATGGCGTGACATTCCATTTGCTTTGCTGGGGATACGCCCTTGCGCATAGCCTGCTTCATAGCCCCCGCCATTCCAATCTCCCAAAAAATCGGCATCAAAGGAAACGATGAGCTTTGCCTTGCTGAAATCGTAATCAGGCATCGCGCGCAGTCCACAACGTTTTTCAAAAGCTCTGAGAGTAGCCTCTTCTGAGATGGTATCGTATTCTATGAGCTTAAAGGTAGGGTATTTTTCTTTTAGGAGTTCTACAAGAGCATAACTCGACGGACTGGCGAGTGTTTGGCTGAGCATCACAATTTGCTTTCCTTTAGCTTTTGCTTTCTCTAAGGCTGAAAGAGTATCGGTCTCAATTTTCTGCCAAAAACCTTCCCCTGCAATGGTGGGAGGTTTCCTATTTTCATCGTATAAACTCAATACCGATGCCAATATCCTTGCATTCACTGCCCCTCCTGCTTTGGCTTCGGGGTTGCGCAATACAGCAATGGGTCGCCCTTCGCGAGTTTTCACCAGTACGCTGGCAAAGTCAAAACCATCGGCGATGCAAGTAGCGTAGTAATTGGCTTCACCTGCTACAATGCTTTCGGGCTGTATCACATACGGAATTGTTTTGTGTACCGCCCCTTCGCAACCTGCTAAGGCAGCCACTGCTGTAGAAAAACCTAAGAATTTTAGGAAATCCCGCCGTGATGTTGGTATGTTATGTATGGACTCTTTAGTCATTTGTAACTCGTAATTCGTAATTATTAGTAGTGACATTTAGCACATTCTAAGCCTCCCATTTGGGCAACGGTTAGTTTGCTAACATTTAACTTTTTAGCCAAAGCCTTGTGCACTTCTTCATAGTGCTGATAATAAGGATTGTTAGCATTCACAGGCATTTGGCGGTGGCAGTTTATACACCACCCCATCGTAAGAGGAGCGTACTGGTGTACCACCTCCATTTGTTGTACTTCGCCGTGACATTTCTGACATTCCAATCCACCTACAGCTACGTGCTGACTGTGATTGAAATAAGTGAAGTCGGGGAGTTTGTGAATGCGTATCCACTGCACAGGTTTAGAAGTGCCCGTATAGCGAAACTTCTGCTCGTCCCAGCCTACTGCTTCGTATAATTTCTTGATTTCTTTAGTGTAAAATTCCTTAGTGTAACCATTGGTGAGATCCTCCTCACCCTCATATTCCGAAATGGTATTATGGCAACCCATACATACATTGAGTGAGGGCACACCTGCTACTGCTGAAGTCCGTGCCCCTGAATGGCAATATTTACAATCGATTTGGTTATCACCCGCGTGAATTTTGTGAGAGAAGTGAATAGGTTGTATAGGTTCATAGCCCTCGTCTACCCCTATCTGCATCAGAAAGGCGTAAAGAGCGTAAGTAATGCCCAAAAAGGCAATAATAAGGGTTGATATAATGATAATCTTTTTCAATTGATAATTCATAATTGACAATTGACAAATGCCGTTGCGTTACAAACTTTGGCAAAGTTGAAAATGTATCCTCTTTACTTGTTCTTTGGCACTTTCTAAATCGATGTTCTCAATTACCGTATTTGAGAGGGCAATGCGCTGGGCATCACTCCATTGTTGTGCCATACGCGCTCGCACTTGGGCTTCGGTGCAATGGTCGCGTGCCATTACACGGGCAATGCGCACCTCCTCAGGTCCTGTAACCGTGATGATATAATTACAATCCTTATAGCTTCCACTCTCAAAGAGGATAGCGGCTTCTTTCACTACATAGGGCGAAGTTTGCTTCTTTGTCCACTGTTTAAAATATTTTGCAAGGGCAGGATGTACAATGCCGTTGAGTATCGCCAATTTCTCAGAATTGTTGAACACAATCTGGGCGATATAAGCGCGGTTATACTCTTCATTTTGGTAAGCCTCCTCACCAAAAGCAGCCATAATGCGTTTCTTTACCTGCGCATTGTTAGCGATGAGCGCTTTAGCTTGTTCATCTGAATTGAATACTGCGATACCTAAAGCAGCAAATTCTTTGGCTATAGTGCTCTTGCCACTACCAATACCTCCTGTGAGTCCTACTACCATCATTCTTTGCGTATTAGAAAATCAACGGAGGTTTCTTTCATAAAAGCTACCTTTATGCGTCGTTTATGAGTATTGAGTTGTAGTGGTATATGGTTGTCGGTTGCCTCGCACAAATCAGCAGTTACTTCAATATCGTTAGGAGTAAGGGTCTTTAAGATACTCAATTCACCTGTACAAAGTACACTCACTTCGTCGGGGAAGACTTTCACTTGACTCTCTTTCGGCACGCCCATCACCTTCACAGGTACGCGCAATTCCTGCTCGCTCACCTTATCGACAAAGGCTTGCATCACAATTTTATGAGCGTTATAATGTACCCAAGGAGTGCTTTTGAGCGTATAAGTTTCACCGAAATTGTCTTTTAGCGGACGTTTGTGTCGGTATTGAAAAGTTACTTGTGTGAGCGTATCTATTACTTTTTGGCTACCTGAAGCTACTACCGAATCGGGTAAGAGGCGCAGTTCTGTAAGTTGGTATTCTTTAGGGAATTCCACGTTTAGGTGTACTACTACGGGTATTTTTTTGGTGTGTTTGGGTACTAAATATAGTTGTAGAGTATCGGAGACTACCGAGCGTATTCTGAAATTCGATAGGTAAGTATTGCTGAGCTTGTCCTTACTGCTTTTAGAGAGTGTATAAAAGTGTTCGCCCACTTCTTGTAAATCGGAGAAATCTACGGTGAGGGTAGCATTTTGTCGGTAGGATTTCAGAAGAGAAAAACCATTGCCTTCTACTGTTATTCTCACGTAGTTAGGAGCAGAGGGTAAAAATACCTTGTCGGCTGGCAGATTGATAACCGTTACTGGTACCGATAATTCTCTGATGAGATTTTTAGAGAGTTTCTTCAGCGACCAAATGAATACCGAGAGCAACAGGCATATCACAAAAGTGAGGTTGCGACGATTAGTGAAAAAGAGGCGAAATGGCTTCATAATTAGGTAAAAGGTAAAATTTGGCACAAAGGTATAAACTTTTATTGAGAGCACAAAATAATACTTATTAATACTTTAATGCGGTATATACCTATTATTAGAAAAGTATATACCTGTGGGGTCAGCGGTATATATCTATCACTAAACGGGTATATACACGTTACAGCTCGCGTATATACCCGTTTGGTATTAGAATACTATTTGAGTATTTTCCTAATATAATTGGCTTCGTGGATACTTTGGGTAAGGGCTTCGGATTGTTCAGTTTCGATGAGAGTTCTGAAAGCTTCTAAATTCTTGATATATTCATTGAGGGCTTTTAGCACATTGTCCTTATTCTCCAAAAAGATAGGACACCACATCTGAGCGTCACTTTTTGCCAAACGTACCGTAGAGGCGAAACCTGTGCTGGCTAAATCGAAGATTTGAGCTTCGTCTTTTTCTATCTCTAAAACGGTTTTGCCCAGCATAAACGAACTTACGTGCGAGAGGTGTGATACATAGGCAGTATGTAAGTCGTGGTCAGAAGGTTGCATCATCTTCACGCGCATATTAAGGGCTTTTACAATACTCAACGCACGGTCAAGCAGTTGCCAATTGCTTTTTTCTACTTCACAAAGTGCCATTACTTTCCCATCGAAGAGGTTGTAAAGAGCTGCCTCAGGTCCTGAATGCTCGGTACCTGCCATAGGGTGCGCTGCTACAAAATTTTGCCTATGGGGGTGCGTAGCTACTACCTCGCAGATGTGACCTTTTACAGAACCTGCGTCCATTACTAACGTGTGCTCGCCTACTTTATTGAGCACCTCTATAAGCACTTCGCCTATATGGTTCACGGGTACTGCTATGAGCACGAGGTCGGCATCGGTGAGATGGTTGTAATCTGTACTTTCATCGATGATGCCTAAGGCTAAGGCTTTTTCTATATGATTAGGGTTTAGGTCGATACCAGCAATGTGATAGCCCAAACGTTTTTTTAATTCTAAAGCAAAGGAACCTCCTATGAGACCTAAGCCTATGATGACTGCTTTTTTCAATTCGATATTAATTAGCTAATTGTCTCATAGTGTATAGCACCAATTCAGTGGGTGATTTTTCAGTAACTATCCAAATAGATTTATCTAAATCTACATCTATTGCAATGGGGGATACTGATTCTACGGGAAAGTCTTTTAACAATTTTCCTTTTTCGTCGTATAAATAGGCTTTTTTGGTGTTCTGTTCGTTTACTGAGACGTAGTTGATGCCACGAATACGGAACTGTTTAGGACGGGCATATTTACCTTCGGGAAGTTCAATGCGTTGCCCGCCTATGGTAAGTATATTGGCTGAAAGAGAGGTAAGAGCATAACGATTACCTTCCCAATAAAAGGGTTCTACCAGCGATGGATTTGTGCGATTCATTCCTCCTTTCTCATCGATAGAAATAAGGTTACCTTCTTGAGTGGTGAACATAAACAAGTTATTGAATACCAAAGGAGGATTGTTGGAGAAACGATAGTTACCCTTTACTGTTATTCTGTTTTCACCGTTGCGGTGCAAGATATTAAAGATACCATTATCGGAAGGGTAGATAAGATAGTCTTTGCCATTGAAACGGTAATGCTTAGGAGTAAACAAAGGTTTTCCATTGGTGCGCTGTAAGAAGCCTTTCACTTGTTGTCCTTTTCTGTCTAACAGGTGCAAGATATTGTTTTCGGCAAAGAGGAAGCGGTATTCGCGATTGCTATCGTAATCGAACACCTCCAAAGGTGTGATAGGGTTTTGATATTTTAGAGGGAAAGGCTCTACCACATTGCCGTTGCGGTCAATAATCCAGATAGACTTTTCGGTAGTGAAAGCCATTTGCAAGAAGCCGTTTTTAAATAAATCGACCTGGTAAATAGGGCTTTGTATCTTTCCGTCTAAGCGTTTTTTCCACAAGAGAGAACCGTTGTTACCTATCAGATATAAATCGTTATTGGTGTCTTGCACGGCTATTTCGAGTTGTTTGGTGCGGTGGTTTAAGAGAATGGTAGGAGGAATAACCATTTGGTCGTCTAACGTAAGGCGGAAACGTTCTTTCATTTCATCGGAAAGAGTGCTTTCAGTTTGTTTTTGACTGATGAAATTGAGCACGTAATAGTCGTTTTGAGGGGTTTGTTGGAATACTGCCCAGCGATAGTTTTCGGCTATATAAGGATATTTACTGCTAAAAGCTGTGTTGTCATAAAGATTTGTGAGCCGTGTAACACTCACGTTGGAAGCGCTGTTTTGTTCTAACCAATCGTAAGATTTATTGGCTGAAAGCACATTGCCTCGTTGCATATCGTTGATTACTGAGGTAAGAAGGTCTTTGGTGGTAGTAAACACGAGAAACTTTTCATACACTCCGACGTATTTAGGGACAAACTGAGGTACAAAAGCCGTGAAAAAATCCATTGGAAGGTCGGGGTTTAGTTCGTACATAGAGAAGTTGTGCTGAAAGTCTTCTGAGAGTACGGGCAACTGTTTGATGGTCTCATCTACATCAAAAGAAGAGGCGACAGCAAATTGACCTTCGGGGGTTTGAGCGAAAGCTACCCCATTGATAGAGGTTTTAAACGGATTATTGGTAGCTGTACTATCGTTTTGAGCGAGCTTATCGCCGTCGTCGAAAGTGTAAGAAACGAGTGAACGCAAGCGCGCGGGAAGTACGTTTAACACATTGTTTTGATAGGGTAGGGTGTGTGCCATTATATCGGCATTGGCATTGGCAATGAGCGCCATACCGCTAAAACGTATGTTGTTTTCTTCTAAGAAAAGGTCGAGAGAGACCCAATCTTTTACATTTTGCAATATCTCAGTTCCGAAAAACGATTTGAAGTAAGCATTTGCTTCGTCTTTTTGGAAGAAAAGAGTGGCAACGCATTCGGTATTACCTACTTTTTGGAGTTGTTCCAAAGACTGTTGCCGTGGTGTTTTAGTTTCTTGTTTCAGTTGTTGATAAGCCGCAACAGTCTCGGAATCGCCTATAACCAAGTTGTTATCGGCTATGGTGTAAAACCATTCTTTACCAAACTGAGCTTGTTTTTGGATTTGAGTATCGGCATTGCGCCAAAAACTAATAGTATCGTTACTAATACGGGGAGTTATGGCAAAGAAATGACCTTCGGTATCAAAAGCTACCCACAAGTTATCATCGGTGGGAATGCTATTAAGGAGTTTTACCTCGTGTGGGCGCAACTGATGAGGATTGTGCGTTTTCCAAAAGGTATTGTTAGCAATGGCACTGAGGAAGTTGTCTTTATCGTTGATGCGGAAAAGCATTTGCGTATTATCGGGGAAGAGCAAGGGTGTTACCTCCTCTTTCTTCTCTTTGGAATCGCAGGCGAGCAGGGATAAAAACAGCGTTATGTAAAAAAGAATGCGCATAATTAAGATGTTTCAATGAAAGCAGTGTAATATGCAATGAAGTGCAAAGGTAGGAAAAAATTTTTTAATACCAAAAATGCTGATAATGGCAATAATACCAGAAATGCCAATAATACCAAATAATGACAGAAATACTGATAATCAACTTTGCCAAAGGTGCGAGCCGCACAGGCAGTCGTAGCACGACGGGCAAAGAAAATTAGCAGATTAGAGAATTAGCAAATGGGGGAGGGTTGAGTCGTGCGGAAGGAAACGGAAAAGAACGGAAGAGAGCTGAGAGAAGTTTTGGTGAAAAAAGGGTGTAAGATGGGTGGGGTTAGCTTATAGAGAGCTTATAGGAAGCTTATACGAATCTTGGACGATTGGTATAGAAAGGGTGTGTAAAAAATTGATTAATAGCTTAATACAACAATGCCAAAAATGCCAAAAATGGGGTTTCGAGGCGAAAGAAAGAGGAAGAGGTGCTAGTCCTTAGGTCATAGGTGCTAGGGGAAGTATGACGGAAAAAGGGAAGATAAATTAGAGAATTAGCAAATTTGGAAATGAGAAAATGGGGAGGTGTGAGGTCTTAGGTCATAGGTAATAGGAGAGAGTATGACGGAAAAGGGAAGAGATAGAAGTATGGTAGGATAAAATTATAGGAAGAGTTGATAGTGAACGGTTAAACAGTGGATAGCTTAACAGTGAATAGTTAAAAATTGAAAATAGAAAAATAATCGAAAGTAAGATAGAGATGAGATAAAGGTGTGTTATGTTAAAATTAAGGATTTTTCAGCTTAAATCAAAAAAAAAGAAAATAATTCATTGCTAATTGGAAAATAGTTTTTACCTTTGTGGCGTTAAAAGAATTATAATAATAATTTACCAACTCCATTAACAAACATTATTTTAACCGATGAAAAAGTTATCCTTTTTAATTTGGGGGCTATTGCTGTCTTTCTTCAGTACAGCTATAGCCCAAGAGCTCGATACCATTCGCTATAACCAATATGGCGTGGCAGTCGATAGAAAAGAACTTCGCTCAGAGGCACGTAACAACATCTTGGTTTTTGAATCAAAACATCAGAACTATAAGTTTTGGTTTGACAACCGTGTGCAAGTGGATGCTGCTACGTTTTTTGGCGCTAAGAGCGATTACGACAAGATAGGCAACGGTGCTTCTATTCGCCGTGCTCGATTTGCCGTAAAGGCACAAGTTACCAAAGATTGGTACGGTGAAGTGGACGTTGATTTCGCCGATGGTATTTTTGAACTTAAAGATGCTATCGTGGAATACGACGGAATTAAGAACGTAGCCTTGAAGGTGGGAAACTTCAAAGAAGATTTCTCGATGGAGCAAACTACCAGTTCGCGTTACTTAACCTTTATGGAACGCCCTATGGTGTGTAAAGCCTTAGTGCCGTCACGACATTTGGGTATTCAAGGAGAGTACTTGCGCGACCATTTTAGGGCTTCGCTTGGTATGTTTTTGCAACGAGTGGCTGGCGTTGAGGAAGTGACCAATGTGCAAGACAACAATAAGGATTACGGACGCAACCAGGGGTATTCAATCACCAGTAAAGTGGGCTGGATGCCTTATACCGAAGACCGTATGCAAGGTTGCTATTTAGGTGTTAAGGGCTCTTACCGCACTCCTAAAACTGATGTAGCACCTAAGGATTACGGCGGAGCGCGTTTCAGTACCCGCAACTCTACCTCGATTAACCGCAAAAAGTACTTAGACACTGATGTTATACCCAATGTAGACCACGAATGGTTGCGCGGGGTAGAAGCTGCTGCTTACTACGGAGGCTTCCGCGTACAAGGAGAGTGGATAGGCAACCACGTTACTACGGAAGCTACCTATTACAATTTCACGGGTTGGTATGTGCAAGCAGCGTATTTGCTCTTTGGTGGTAAACAGAAGTTTAACGTATCGGAAGGCGAGTTTACTCAGCCTACCCGAGGCAAGGAATGGGGTGATGTGGAGTTGGCAATGCGCTGTGATTACCTCAGCTTGAACGACAAAGACGTGTATGGTGGTTCAGGTGCAAACTTCACTACGGGGTTGAACTTTTATGTGAATAACAACGTGAAAATAGCTCTGAACTATCAGTATACCAACAACGACCGTTATGCAAACGGCAGAGGTAAACTGTTTATTGGGCACGATGCCACAGGAGCCCCAACTACCGATTATAAAAAAGCGGTGGAAGGCAAAGGCAAAGGCGGTGTGAGCTACCATATGCTCGCTATGCGCTTTGAAATTAATTTCTAAACATTCACCTTTTAAACCATTACTAAAATGAAAAGTTTAAGATACATACTTCTATTAATATTGGTCATCACAGCAGGTTGTGTGAAAGATGCAGTGTACGAGGGAGCTTCGACTATCAAATCGGTGAAGCTTACTCCCGCAGCCCCTACCTCGACTGACAACGTAGTGGTAACCGCTGTAATAGCTCCGGGACTACAAGCACCTTCGACAGTAACTTTGGTTTACAACGCAGGAGCAGGTAACCAAACCGTAGCGATGACGGGCAAGGACAATACTTTTACAGGGACTATTCCGGCACAAGCCGATAAAACAAAAGTAACCTACAAAGTAACAGTAGTGAATACCGCAGGATTTTCGACCGTAAAAGAAAGTAGCTATGTGGTAGGCGATAAGCCTTCGGACTACACTAAATTGGTTCTCAACGAGCTTTACGGAGCAGGCGCCGATGCCGAAAAATTTATAGAACTTTACAACAACGGCGATACTCCTATCAAACTAAAAGACGTAACCATTAAAAAAGACGAAGAACTTGTGTGGACGGGTATTGAGGGTGAAGTGGTAGCCCCTCACTCACATTTTGCTATCGTAGGCGCCAAAGGTACTACCCCGAGAGGGTTCAGTTCGGGTTTTTCGAGCAAGAAAAATGTGCTTATAGAGCTTTATAGCCCTGAGGGAACTAAGCTTAACACCTTCCAACGAGGTGAAAAAGGCGATGGTTGGGGCAAAGTGAGTCTTGCGGCAGTTACGAAATCGTGGAGCCGATGTCCTGATGGTACAGGTAAATTTATGCAAGCAGACCCAACTCAAGGAAAAGCGAACCCTGCGACAGGAACAGAAGATGAGACTGTTAAGCAGTGAGAGAGGAGGAGAGTAAGGACGGTTATTGTAGAGAAATATTACAAAATAAGCGATTAAACAATAAATGATATAAAAACATAATTATGGCAAAAGAAGAATTAAAGATTGGCGAAATTTCTAAACCGCGTTTTGAGTTTCGCAGTTTTGGGCGTTGCTTTGCTAAACAAGCCGAGCGTATGGCACGCCTAAGTGTACCTGTTCCTGAAAAAGTATGGGAACGCCGCAGTACCGAAACCTATATTGTGAGTAGGACTAACGATGTGAACAACACTAAAATTCGCGATGGTAAGATGGACATCAAAACCTTTGTACAAAAGGTAGATGGCTTAGAACAATGGAACCCACTGATGAAAGGAGAGTTTCCCATCTCGGCAAAAGTGCTTAAAGAAGAAGTATTCCCCGCTTTTAAAGTGCAAGGAATGCCAGAGCTTACCAAAGGAGAATACACCTTAGGAGAGTTCTTACAGATGGTGGAAGCACACCCCGACTTGCAAGCAGTAACCGTTGAGAAGGTGCGTTTTGGTTATATGGTGAACAATACCATTTGCGAAACCGGTAACGTATATATCAATGGGGCTTTGGTGAAAACCATTAACTCAGAGTCTACCGAGATAGAAGATATTAAGAAAACCATTGCCGATTGCGGGTTAGAAGGAGTAGAGAACATCAACTACTTGCAAGCGATTAAACGCGTGATTGGAATGATACATAAACCCTTAGCAAATTAAGTTATGGCACAAGAAATAGAAAGAAAATTTATGGTGAAGAGCGATGCCTATAAAGCAGCATCGTTTAAGGCGACTCGTATCACCCAAGGTTATTTAAGCTCCGTTCCCGAACGCACCGTGAGAGTGCGCATAAAAGGGGACAAAGGTTTCATTACCATAAAAGGCATCGGTAATGAAAGTGGCGCAAGCCGGTTTGAATGGGAAAAAGAAATACCCGTAGCTGAAGTGCAAGAGCTATTGAAGCTATGTGAACCAGGTATTATAGACAAGACACGTTATTTGGTAAAGAACGGCGACTATTGTTTTGAGATTGACGAGTTCTATGGAGATAATGAAGGACTTGTAATGGCAGAGATTGAATTACCTGACGAGAAAGCTACTTTTGCCCGTCCTGATTGGTTGGGAGAAGAAGTAACAGGCGACAAGCGTTATTACAATTCAATGTTAATGAAGAACCCTTATAAAAACTGGAAATGACAAACAATACCGACCACACGCCACCCTTTGACCCTTTGGATATGAATAACTATCATATCGAAAAGTTGCCAAAGGTACAAAAAACAGGGGTAGAGCGGTTCCTCCAACGCATTGGAGGACCGCTTGCTATCCTCGCCTTTGTGCTTATTTACTGGGTAGCCAATATTTCGTTTATCAACCGGATTGATACCAATGAGAAGACGACACCGCTTACTGAATCGGCGATGGCTCGGTATGCCCAAATAGAAAAGGCTAAAACCAAACAACTAACAGCTACAATGAAGGGAGAAAAAAAACTCTCGGACGAGCAAAAAGTAACCCTACAACAGGCAACACACAACGAGTTTATACACATCAACTACGCGATGCTGGCTATTTTTGTAGCTGCTATTATTTTATGGATTACCGAAGCAATCCCCAATTACCTCACTTCATTACTGGTAATACTGGGCATTGTACTTTGTGGAGTCACGTCGGACAAGACGGCATATGCTCAATTAGGACACCCTGTGATGTGGCTCAATATTCTTTCGTTTATCTTAGCGAGTATGTTAGTAAAAACGCAGGTGGCGAAGCGATTTGCTTTGTGGTTTGTGTTGAAGTTTGGCAGAAATTCGGGAGGTATTATACTGAGTTTTATCATTATTAACTTAGTACTATCGGCATTTATTTCGGCAACTACTGCCAAAGCTGCTATACTGTTGCCTATCTTTATGGTAATAGCCGCTATCTACGGAGCTACGGGAGGAGAACACCGCAATAACTTCGGTAGGAATTTGATATTGCAGAACCTTTTCCAAATCAATTTAGGAGCTAATGCCTTCTTGACAGGCTCAGGGGCAGCCCTTTTAGCGGGCTCTCTTATAGCAGGAGCTATGGGTATAGGCTCTTTTAGTTATCAAGATTGGTTTAAAGCAGCCTTTCCGATGAGCGTGTTACTTATTCTCATCGCGTGGTTCGTAGGCTCGAAAATATATTTTCCACTGAAAAAAGAAGAGCGCGTACCACAGATTGAAGGAGGTATGGAAAGGCTTAGAGAAGAGCTTAACAAGCTCGGCAAAATGAAGTTTGAGGAATATAAAGCGATTGCTATTTTTCTTTGTGTACTCATTTTGTGGGCTACTGATAAGCAACACGGTATCAACCAAACAGCAGTAGCTTTTATGGGTGCGGTAGTAGCCTTGCTTCCGGGTGTAGGCGTAGTGAAATGGAACGATGTAGACATTCCTTGGCACTTGCTATTGTTCTCGGCAGGCGCTTATACCTTAGGGGCAGGACTCGACGCGACGGGTTTACCTGGCACGCTTATAGATGCACTTTTTGGTAGTTTAGGGATTACTCAAGCCACTCCGTTTTGGGTATTGTATATGATACTCACAGGAGGGATTTTGCTTTTCTCGCTTATATTCCAATCTAAAACAATGCTTACCCTCATATTCATTCCTATTGCCATAGGGGTAGCTCAGAAAAACGGGTATCCGATTATGAGTCTGGCTTTCCCCGTAGCAATGCTCGTGGGACACGTGTATGTACTGCCCTTTAACAGTAAACCTGCTGCCCTGCTGTACACTACCAATCAATACAGCTGGAGCGACACCTTCAAGTTTGGTATCACGATGATGTTTATCAGTTGGTTGATGATACTCTTGTGGGGCGAAACGGTATTGCGGTGGTATGGGTTTACCAATGGAGTGTTCTTTTAATACCACAATGCCAATAATGCCAATAATGCCAATAATGCCAATTACTGAAGGTAAAAGATAAAAGGTAAGATAAAGATAACTCTTAAAAAGAGTGCTAGGTATTGGGTGTAGGCGCGTCAATTATAAAATCATAATACCTCCAAAGAGTATTTAATTCTTTGGAGGTATTTTTTGTAAAAAAGCACTATAGTTCTGTAGTCATAGGTATAACTATAGACTCGTGCCAGTGGTATTTTGCTAATCTGCTGTTATTTTAAGGCTTCTCTCACTTCTTTTTCGAGGTCTTCTATACGGTTCTTTAAATCATCTGATAACTTTTGAGCAGAACTTTTTAACTTTTTCAGATTGAACGAAAGTATTACAGATGAAATACCTGTGAAGATAAATGCTAAACCTGTGAATACTACTAATGAGATACCTGTAAAGATAGGATTAGCAATCAAAATGAACGAGAGGATAATACTCAATACGCTCACTATGGCTAAGTTCCCCCAATTCAGTACGCCTGCTTCTTTTTCTTCGAAGGCAAAACCGAGTAGCTGAAACGAACGGAATAGCAACGTAAAACCTACTACCAATGGTAATATAAACATTGATAGGGCAGGATACATAAGTAAAAAGATACCCATTATCAATGAAATGAGTCCGCTTACCAAATACCACCCCCAACCATTGAGATTTTTAGTATTCTGTAAGGCAAAGAAGGACTCAGTTATCCCTGATATTAAGAATGAGAGACTAAAGAGTACTGAAAGGGTAAGATAAGAAGCTTGTGGTGATATAATTACTCCTATACCACAAAGAATGAACAAAATCCCTAAAATAAGGTGAATGTACCAGTGTTTTACTGATCTTCTGATGGATTTGAAAAAATGCAACATAACTTTATCATTTAAAAATTAATGACGCAAAGGTAAGGATATTTTTTTGATTAGCAAAAATATTTACAAAAAAAGATTAAAAATATAGTTGTTTTGTCAGTTATGCAGTTTATTGGTTAATTATAAAAGCTTGATAAGAAAAGGGTCTGTCCCAAAAGTTTTGTTCTGTGAGGGCGATTAGCAAATCGCCCCTACAATATAACTATAAGAAATTGATTATCAAGGTAATCAACTTTTCCAAAGTCTGAAACTTTGGCAAAGTGTAGCGACGCAAATGCGATTTTAAGACTTTTCGGGCAGTCTCAGTAATTGATATAACAAGATAGACACAAATTGCAAACTCGCACTAGCAAATAAAATTGATACGTTTGACTTATATCTAAAATTAACAAATTGGCTAATTGACAAATTATTTCTATCTTTGCCCCCAAATAGAAACGAATGACACTGAAAAAAACTATATATTTCCTTATAGGATTACTATTTCCCTTGCTGAGTTGGGCACAAGAAGACGATAGTGCGAACAACAATCAGGAGGGAGGGGTAACCTTTAAGTCGTTGCGTCCTAAAAAGAAGAAAGACAGCATTACTTTCACCGCACGCGACTACAAAATTATTACTTATACCCGCGATACCACCTCGGTAGATACTTCGCTTACGATGCAGAAGTATTACCTAAACAACGAGTGGGGAAAGGATATGTTTGGCAAGATGCCTTTCTCGAATATGGGGCAACCGTATAATGCACTCTCTTACGACTTCCGCCGTCAGGATTACCTGCCTTCGATGGGGGCAGAAGCTAAAAAGCAACTCTACCTTACTCCCGAAGAGGTAACTTATTACCATTTGCCTACGCCACTTACTGAGTTTACTTACAAGAGCGGTATGGAACAAGGTCAGTTTTTGAACACCCTTTTTTCAATCAATCTACAGCCCAACCTCAATATCTTTATCGCTTACAAAGGTTTGCGTTCCTTGGGTAAATACCAACGTATATTAGTGAGCAATGGCAATTTTAGAGCGGGCTTTTCCTACGTATCGCCTAACAAGAAATACACTGCCTTTGCACACTTTGCTTCTCACGATATCACCAGTCAGGAGAATGGAGGTATAGTAACGCCCGAGCAGTTTGAGGGAGGTGAAAAACAGTTTAAAAATCGTGCGACAATAGACGTGCAATTACTCAATGCTGAGAATATCCGGGAGAGCAAGCGTTATTTTTTGCAACACGACTACGCTTTCTTGCGCAACCGCGATTCGCTGGCTTCGTACAAGCAGATACGCTTCCGCCATTTATTTAGCTACGAAACCGAACATTATACTTATGACGAAACCCAAAGCAACAGTTATTTTGGAGATGCCTATGTACCTCAAAATTTGCACGACAAGGCGCGCTTGAAGAAGATGATCAACCGCTTGGGAGTAGAGCTCGAATTGCCCTATCTGGGAAGAACCTTCCTCTTTGGAAATGCTTATTTCTACAATTATTACTTTCAGAATGCTTACTACGTATCAGGAGTGTTGCAACGCCGACAAATCAAGGATACCGACCTGAGTTTAGGTGTGCAATGGCATAAGAAAGTGGGTGGATTCAGCATAGAGGCAGAGGGCGAACAGACATTTGTAGGCAAGATGACAGGAACTAGACTGAGTGGGAAACTTGCTTATGCTTTTGACGATAAGAACAGCATCACCGCAGGAGCTGAACTGCATTCGGCTATGCCTAATTTTAATTATTTGCTGTATCAAAGCGATTACAAGCAGTTTAATTGGGATAACTATACTTCGTTTAACAAACAGAATACCCAGACCCTCTATGGCGATTTGAAAACCCAATGGGGGAATGCGTCACTCAGCCTTACCAATCTTAACAACTACACTTATTTTCAAGAAGAAACCTTAGGGAAAGTGCGTCCTGAGCAGTACAGTAGCAATATACAATATTTGCAACTGAAAGTACAAAAAGAGTTTAAATTTGGTAAATGGGGCTTAGATAACACTATGCTTTACCAACAAGTGGTACAAGACAGCAATATTTTGAATGTGCCTACTTTCGTGACTCGCAATAGTTTTTACTTTGCATCACACTTGTTCAATAAGGCAATGTACTTACAAACGGGTATAGGGTTTAATTACTTCACCAAATATTACTCCAATCAGTACAATCCGCTTTTAGGAGAATTTGCTGTACAGACGGCAGAGAAGACGGGTAACTTTCCGATGTTTGACTTTTTTCTCAATGCCAAAGTGCGTACGATGCGCATTTTCTTCTCT
Organism: Capnocytophaga ochracea DSM 7271; assembly: GCF_000023285.1. Classification (NCBI taxonomy): domain Bacteria; kingdom Pseudomonadati; phylum Bacteroidota; class Flavobacteriia; order Flavobacteriales; family Flavobacteriaceae; genus Capnocytophaga; species Capnocytophaga ochracea. Next base: position 1,686,852 of record NC_013162.1, read on the forward strand.
TTAGAACAATGGCAAGTGCCCGTGAGCAACTGGCTAAAAATAGGAAATCCTTACAACTATTATTCTGCACCACGTCAGCCGTATAGAGATTTTATTATTCGATTGGGAATTAAGTGGGATATTTTTAGTTAAGAGTTAAGAGTTGAAAAGCAAGAAAAATAACGAATAAAATCTATATGACTAAAAAGACAATTTTCGATACACAAGTATTAGGACATCCAGCGGGGCTGTTTGTGCTCTTCTTTACAGAAATGTGGGAGCGTTTTTCGTTTTATGGAATGCGCGTACTGCTCATCAACTTTCTTACAATGACGCTTATAGGGTATAACCCAGGATGGGCGTGGAGTACTGAAAACGCGGGTGCACTCTTTGGTACGTATGTTATGCTTCTTTACCTCACTCCTATACTTGGAGGTATAATAGCCGATAAGATTACCGGCTACCGCTGGGCAGTAATTATTGGGGCGGTTATTATCACCTTAGGACACGTATCGATGGCTTTTGAAACTGAGGTTTCGCTCTATTTGGGACTTGCACTCTTGGTGATAGGAACGGGCTTTTTCAAACCTAATATGGTGTCATTTGTATCGGAAATGTACAAAGACCTACCCGAGAAGAAAGATGCTGCTTATACCATCTTCTATATGGGAGTAAATTCTGGAGCTTTCTTTGGAATGATGCTCTGCGGTTACTTGGCAGAACGCATTGGGTGGAGTTGGGGTTTCGGTTTAGCAGGAGTGTTTATGCTCTTGGGAACTATACAGTTTTGGTTTGCCAAACCTTTATTTGGTTCAATAGGATGTGAGCCACGCAAGCAAGAAAAAAAAGAGACTACAAATGATGCAAAACAAGAAGAGGAAAAACTCAATCCGTTTACTACCCTAGATAAGATATTGGTAGCGCTTTCGGCAATCATAGGTATTGGCTATGCACTAAACGACCCTCTCTCAAAAATATGGAATATCGACCTCTTTGGGTGGGCTGCTACCTCAGGGCTTAAAGGGCAATATGTGATGGTGATTGTAGGCTTAATAGCTTTCTTTTACCTGATAGGTAGTCGCATAATGCGTTATACTACGATAGTGCGCGACCGTATGCTCACTGTGGTCATCTTTGCCTTTTTTGTGGTGTTCTTTTGGTTGTCGTTTGAACAAGGAGCTTCGTCTTTGGTGATTTTTGCACGGGATAATATAGAGCGTGAGCTACACGGTAATTGGGCAGTACTTTACAATATTTTCAATGCGCTACTCACCGTGATTCCACTATTACTGATTACCTACGTACTTTTCCTTTTGATAAAGAAAACCTACAAAAAGATATTTCCTGCCGTAGTAGTGTTATTGGTGTGCTTTAGTCTTGTATGGGGCATTGCTTCGTGGATGCTACAACGCGACTTCAAAACTACAGCTTACAGTGTGAGTTATCAAGCCTATGAACAAACCGATACACAAGGCAGAACTACTTATATCCCTATTACTGAAGAAAACAGAGTCGCTCGCCCTGATTTGAAAATCGTAGAACGTACTACTATCATAGGAGTAGCTGATTATCACCTAAAAGTAGGGCAAGAGATAAAATTGCTGAGCAAGAACAACAAAAACACTTCGTTTGGCTATGTAGATGCCGAAAAGGAACAGTGGGCAAAACAGCGGGGAGCAGAGCTCAATACTGACAACGGGCTGATAGTTGCACAAGTGAAAGAAGAGCGCGATAACTGGGTAGAGACGACTGTATCGTGGTTTTCTATTCTGAATTCTTTCTTCATTATTGCCTTAGCGAGCTTGTTCTCACGTTGGTGGGATAGCAAGTATAATCCACCTGCTGCGATGAAATACGGCATCGGACTGCTGATGCTCTCAGTAGGGTTTGGTTTACTCGCCTTAGGCTCTCACGGGGTAACTCACGGAGTAAAGGTGAGTATGTTATGGCTTGTATTTGCTTATATGTTTAACACTATGGGTGAGTTGTGTTTATCGCCTGTGGGGCTTTCGTACGTCTCGAAGCTTGTACCTGCACGAATGATAGCATTTATGTTTGGGGTATGGTACCTTGCTGTAGCTATTGGTCATAAATTAGCAGCTGTACTGGGCGGACAGATAGAGAATATCACCCGTGAGTACAGTTTGAGTACTTTCTTTTTGATATTTACCATTGTGCCTGCCGTAGCAGGGGTACTCATTATTCTCATCAATCCGTTTGTGAAGAAACTGATGCACGGAGTGAGGTAAGTGAGTTCTATTCTTGTGGAGAATATTTATTTTACTAAATAAAAAATAGTACACCTAAGACAAATATAAATATTTAATTATGAAAAAACTTCTCTTTTTACTCCTACTTCCCTTGGCAATGCAAGCACAACCGCTAGTGGAGAAAACACCACCTGATTATATCAAAACGATTATCTTCAAAGCTAACGGCAACGATAAAAACCAATTCCCTATCGTGCGCCGTAATGAGTCGTTTAGTTTGCAGTTCGACGATCTCGGGGGTAATGAGGAGACTTATTACTACAAAATCACCCATTGCAACGCCGATTGGTCAGCCTCTTCTCTGCTGAAAAGCGAATACCTTAAAGGCATTGATAACCAACCGGTACAGCCCGAGAGTAACTCCTACGGTACCCTGCAAGGCTATTCACATTACCGCCTTACTTTCCCTAATGAACTCACTAAAATTAGTCTCAGCGGTAACTATATGCTCTCTATCACCGATAGTTATGGCACAGAGCTCTTTTCACGCCGATTTGTGCTCTATACACCCCAAGTGAATGTACTCACCGAAGTAAAACGCGCTCGCGATTTGCAGTATTTCGATACCCAACAAGTGGTACAGTTCACTATTAAGCAGAAAGATTTTAGACTTGATAATCCTAATGTAGCGGTGAAAGTAGCCATACTGCAAAACTACCGTTGGGATACGGCTATCACGGGCGTAAAACCTCAGTACGTGATGGGTAACGACCTCGTGTATCGCTATGACCGCGAAACGGCTTTCTGGGGAGGTAATGAATACTTCTATTTCGATAGCAAGGATATACACGTGCCTGCATCGGGAGTCTATCGTTTGGATAGAAACAAATGGGTAAATAGTTACTTGTTTACCAATGTAAGCCGTGCGACCAATGTCTATACTTATTATCCCGATATCAATGGTGATTTCTTGGTAACTACTATCAACGGAATGAATCCCAGCAACGAAGCCGATTACACCCAAGTGCATTTTGCCTTAGAAGGGAAATCTACTTTTTGGGGTAAAGAAGTCTATGTATACGGCAAGTTTAGCAACTACGAACTCCGTGAGGAATACAAACTCACTTATGACGAAAAAGACGGTCTTTTCAAGGGGAAAGTACTCCTTAAACAGGGATTTTACAACTATAAGTTTGCTACCAAAGCAGGCAACGCAGTTGATTTCAACGAAATAAGTGGTAATTTTCAACAAACTGAAAACACTTACCTCGTGCTCGTGTACTACCGCGCTCCTGGGGCTCTCTACGACGAGGTGGTAGGCATCGGCTCTGCTTCTAGTACCAATATCACAAAATAGGTCGTAGTACGACAGGCTTTTATACATTGCTACACTTTACCAAAGTTTCACACTTTGGCAAAGTTGATTTCATTAATCATTAAACATTAATCATTATATCAATGTCTTCTCCTTTAGCAGAACGTATGCGCCCCACTTCCTTAGCGCAATATGTGGGACAAGAGCACTTAGTAGGAGCTCAAGGGGCTTTGCGCCAACAGATAGAACGCGGTCTTTTGCCATCGCTTATCTTTTGGGGTCCCCCAGGTACGGGTAAAACTACGCTGGCTAATATCATTGCGCACCAAAGCAATCGCGCTTTCTATACCTTGAGTGCCATTAGTTCGGGGATTAAAGAAGTGCGCGAAGTAATTGACCAAAGCAAACAAAGTGGTGGACTCTTCACTACCCAAAACCCTATTGTTTTCATCGACGAAATTCATCGATTTAACAAAACCCAACAAGATTCCCTTTTGCAGGCTGTTGAAAAAGGTTGGATTACCCTCATTGGAGCAACTACCGAGAACCCCAGTTTTGAGGTGATTCCCGCCTTGCTTTCTCGTTGCCAAGTGTACATACTGAACGCCTTTGAGCGCAAAGATTTAGAACAACTGCTTCACAATGCCATTACCCAAGATGCTATTCTTAAAACTAAAACTATTGAACTGCAAGAAACTGAAGCTCTTTTGCGACTCTCAGGTGGCGACGGACGCAAATTGTTGAACACTTTTGAGCTCATCGTCAATGCGACTCCTGAAGGTGAACCAGTAGTGATTACGAACGACAGCGTCCTCAGATTGGTGCAGAAAAACACCGTACTCTACGACAAAACGGGTGAACAGCATTACGATATCATTTCGGCTTTTATCAAATCGATACGAGGCAGTGACCCTAATGGCGCAGTCTATTGGTTGGCACGAATGATTGAAGGCGGTGAAGATGTGAAGTTTATCGCACGTCGTATGCTCATTCTCGCTTCCGAAGATATAGGCAATGCTAACCCTACTGCAATGATTTTGGCTAACAACACCTTTCAGGCAGTAACCACCATTGGTTACCCCGAGGCGCGTATTATCCTCAGTCAGTGTGCTATATATCTCGCTTCTTCTCCTAAGAGCAACGCTTCTTATAAGGCAATTAACAAATCCCAACAAGTAGTAAAGCAAACAGGCGACCTGAGTGTACCTATCCACTTGCGCAATGCCCCTACCAAACTGATGAAAGAGCTCGGCTATGGCAAAGACTACCAATATGCTCACGATTATGAGAGCAATTTTGCCTTTCAGGACTATCTCCCTGATGAATTGCAAGGTGAAACCTTCTATGAACCTTCTGATAATCCACGTGAGAATGCCCTGCGCGACTATCTTAAAAAATTATGGGGCGAGCGATATGGGTACTGAAATTAGCAAATTAGAAAATGAGGAAATTAGAAAATGAGGAAATTAGAAAATGAGGTAAAAGCCAATAATGCCAATAATGCCAGAAATGCCAATAATACCAGAAATGCCAATAATACCAGAAATGCCAATAATACCGATAATAGCAATAAATAATAGCAATTAACTTTGCCAAAGGTCGTAGCACGACGGGCAATTAACTTTGGCAAAGTGTGTACTGCAAAAGCGATGTATTAGGGTTGTTAAGAGAAGACGGAAGATATCGGAGAGAAACGGAAGGGTGTGTTGAGGTAAAAAGTAAAAAATGAGCTGTAAATTGGGTGGGGTTAGCTTATAGAGAGCTTATAGGAAGCTTATACGAATCTTGGACGATTGGTATAGAAAGAGTGTGTAAAGAGTTAATAGTGAGAGGTTAAGAGTTAATAGAGGGAAGTAGTTTTGAGGGTAATAAATCGAAAGAAAAGCAAAGATGAAGTGAATAAATGGGGGAGAAAAGACTATAAAATTTTGAATTCAGATTTTAGTATTTAGAGTCTCTAAGCTATGTGCGTGAAATAATTTTTACTTTTCAGTTTTCTTCACTATCTTTGCACTCTTATTTATGGTTAAAACAAATGAAATTCAATATAGTTTCTGACTTTGCCCCTACGGGCGACCAACCTCAGGCTATCGACCAATTGGTAAAAGGTATAGAGCGCAACGATAAGTACCAAGTACTATTAGGTGTTACGGGCTCTGGAAAGACTTTTACTATCGCTAATGTGGTGGAACGCATTCAGCGTCCTACTCTTGTGTTGGCACATAATAAGACGCTGGCAGCCCAGTTGTATTCTGAATTTAAGGCTTTCTTCCCCAATAACGCGGTGGAATACTTCGTCTCTTACTACGACTACTATCAGCCGGAAGCTTATATACCTTCCACAGGTACTTATATCGAAAAAGACCTCTCTATTAACGATGAAATTGAAAAACTGCGTCTCAGTACGACCTCTGCTTTGCTGTCGGGCAGGCGCGATGTATTGGTTGTGGCATCTGTGTCGTGTTTGTATGGTATTGGTAACCCTGTGGAATTTCAAAAGAACGTGATTACCCTCAAACAGGGTGACGTACTCCCTCGTACCAAGCTGATGCATCGCCTTGTGCAAAGTCTCTATGCCCGAACGACCGCCGAATTTAGGCACGGCAACTTCCGTATCAAAGGCGATGTGCTTGATGTCTTCCCAGGTTATGACGACAACGCCTTTCGCATTCACTTTTTTGGTGATGAAATTGAAGAGATAGAACAGTTTGACCCTACTACTAATCACGTGTTAGACCACTACCAGAGCCTTAATATCTACCCCGCTAATATGTTCGTTACTTCCCCTGATATTCTCCAAAAAGCGATATGGAACATTCAACAAGATTTGGTGAAGCAAGTAGAGTTCTTTGAGGCTTTAGGCAAACCCTTAGAAGCCAAACGGCTGAAAGAACGCACCGAGTTCGACCTTGAGATGATACGGGAATTAGGGTACTGTTCGGGTATTGAGAACTACTCTCGCTATTTGGACGGTAGAGAACCAGGCACACGTCCGTTTTGCCTCATAGATTACTTCCCCGATGATTTCTTGATGGTTATCGACGAGAGTCACGTAACCGTCTCACAAGTACACGCGATGTATGGTGGCGACCGCAGTAGGAAGGAGAATCTCGTGGAATACGGTTTCCGATTGCCCGCTGCAATGGACAACCGTCCGTTGAAATTCGAGGAGTTTGAAGCACTTCAAAACCAAGTGATTTACGTGAGTGCTACCCCAGCCGATTATGAGCTCCAGCAAACGCAAGGCGTGTACGTAGAGCAGGTGATACGCCCCACAGGATTGCTCGACCCCGAAATAGAAGTGCGTCCGAGTGCCAATCAAATAGATGACCTTGTGGAGGAAATACAACTGCGCACCGAAAAAGACGAGCGTATATTAGTAACCACCCTCACCAAGCGAATGGCAGAGGAACTTACCAAATACCTCACTCGCATTGGTATTAGGTGTCGTTACATTCACAGTGATGTGGATACATTGGAACGCGTGGAGATTATGCAAGACCTGCGCAAAGGACTCTTTGATGTGCTCATAGGGGTAAACCTCCTCCGTGAGGGCTTAGACCTGCCCGAAGTGTCGCTCGTCGCTATCCTCGATGCCGACAAAGAAGGCTTTTTGCGTTCCACTCGTTCGCTCACTCAAACCGTAGGGCGGGCTGCTCGCAACGTGAATGGTAAGGCAATAATGTACGCCGATAAGATTACTGACAGTATGCAGCGCACTATCGATGATACTAATTATCGTCGTGAAAAGCAAATGAACTACAACAAGGCACACAACATCACGCCTCAGCCTTTGCACAAGAAGATAGAGAATAGCCTCAGCAAGAGCCCTATAACCGAATTTCACTACGATCCGTCGTTTAAAGAGCGCACAGCTGCCGAAGCGCAATCGGTATATTTATCGGCTAAGGAGTTGGAAAAGAAAATCAAAGAAACCCGCAAACTGATGGAGGTAGCTGCCAAAGAGCTGGATTTTGTAAAAGCTGCACAGTACAGAGATGAGCTGAAGAAATTGCAGGAATTAGCAAATTAGCAAATGAGAAAATGAGTAGCGATATAAAACTAAAGACTAATATTTGCTATATTGTAAAATGTTTTGTATCTTTGCCACCAATAATTAAAAACTAATAATACAATGAAAAAATTTTTATTACTCCTTTCAGTTTTTGCCCTCTTTGCTTGTAAAAAGGACAAAGGTAATGATGAAGAAGTTGTTACTATTCCTGCTTCTGATTATGAATTGAGTGCAGATGGACTCACCTTAGTAAAGTGGAAAAACGAGAACACAGCAGTGCTCAATATGCAAGCTGATGCGGTACTTAGAAATGTAAAAACCATTGATAAGGGTGCTTTTTATCAACACAAAAACTTAGGAAGTATCACACTACCTAAGGGACTGACAGGTATTGATAACATAGCTTTCTATAAAACTAAACTCAAAAGTATTGTTATTCCTAAAGGAGTCCAAGTAATTGGTAGTTACGCTTTTGCTGAAACTTCACTTACTTCTGTTCAGTTTTCAGAAGGACTTATTACCATTGATGATAAAGCGTTTTCTGAGTGCCAAATTCCTGTTCTCAACTTTCCTGAAAGCTTACAAGCCATTGGAAGAAACGCATTTGATTCTAACAAAGTAATTGCTTCAGTTACTATTCCTAAGAACGTACTGAATGTTGCAAGTGCAGCTTTTAATTCTTGTGAAAAGTTAAGTAGTGTAACTTTTAAAGGACAAACTCCTCCAACAATATCAATTATTTTTGGCTCAGAGCTCAATTATGTAAAGCAAGCTTATGAACCTATTGTAAAAGGACATATTTATGTACCTAAAGGAAGAGCAGAGGTGTATAAAAAAGCAGAAGGTTTCAAACCATATATCAATATTATTTCAGAGGAAGAATAAAATCTTTTCTATAACAATCTCATAAAGTAGGGACGAATCTTTTGTCTCTACTTTCTTGTTTTTTATTGAGTATTAGAGAAAAATTCATTGGCTAACTATTAGAAAGAATTAGGAACGCAATGTAATAGTGATTTGGTGATTTAGGAATTTTGGTGTAATTTTGCACTCTAATACATTAAAAGATAAAAAATGCAAAATGGTATTTATGCAAAGATAACTACCACGAAAGGAGTTATTTTACTTCGTCTTACTTATGAAAAAACACCTGCTACGGTAGGGAATTTTGTAGCTCTTGCAGAAGGGAAAATGAAGAACTCACAAAAACCACTTGGTACGCCTTATTACGATGGACTTACTTTTCACCGAGTGATTCCTAACTTTATGATACAAGGAGGCTGTCCGTTAGGAACTGGCACAGGAGACCCAGGTTATCGTTTTGACGATGAATTTCACCCAGAGCTCAAACACAATAAACCAGGAGTCATTTCGATGGCGAATGCAGGACCAGGCACGAATGGGAGTCAGTTTTTCATTACGCACGTAGCCACCCCTTGGCTAGACAACAAGCACACGGTGTTTGGTGAAGTCGTGGAAGGACAAGAAGTAGTAGATGCGATTGCACAAGGTGATAAGATTGAAAAAGTAGAAATAGTGAGAGTTGGAGAGGAGGCAGAAAAATGGGACGCCTTAAAAGCTTTTAATGATTTTAATGAAGCCAAAGCAGTTCGTTTGGCTGAAGAGAAACGCAAAGCTGAAGAAGCCTTTACCAAAGAAGTAGTGGGCTTTGAGAAAACGAATAGTGGTTTATATTACCAAATTACCCACAAGGGTAATGGTAAAAAAGCAGAAGCAGGGCAAAAAGTAGCTGTGCACTATACAGGTATGTTGCTTGACAAGACCGTGTTTGATAGTTCTTATCGCAGGAAGGAACCACTACAGTTTACTGTAGGTGTTGGACAAGTGATTGCAGGTTGGGATGAAGGAATATTACTTCTTCACGAAGGAGATAAAGCCCGATTGGTAATCCCATCAGAACTCGCCTATGGCAGTCGTGGTGCGGGAGGCGTAATACCACCTAATGCACCTCTTATTTTTGATGTAGAATTAGTGTCAGTAGGGTAACTTTATTTTTTATTAAAGAAGAGTATTTAGCTATTAAGCCATTTGCTCTTCTTAAAGTTTTTGCCTCTTCTTATTAAGTAGGCGTGATAGGCACTAGGGATATCGTTTTGCCATTTAGGCAACAAAAGCAAGATAAGAATCACATCTAATTGTGAGAAGAGCCCCCAATAAATAGCTAATTGCAAGGGAAATCCTCCGTGACCAAAGCCTATGAGGGAGATAAATGCTGTAAGTAAGCACAAGCCCCACAACTTGGAGAGAAAAGCGTGAGTACAGGTTTCTTTGCCAAACTTCAGAAAACTAATAGTATAACATAACCCTTCCATTATAAAAATAGCGATTACTTCATACCGATACGTCTTTATGAGTTCAGGGTTAAGATGATAACACGCTATTCCTATAGAGAGCCAGAATACTAAATCTGTTTGGCTATCCATTCGTCGCATTTTTACTGTACTAATACCCATTTGCCTTGCGATAATCCCATCGAAAATATCGGAGAGTAAGCCAAGGATGATGAAAACTATAATCCATAGCCTTGCTATTGATTCTTCAGTGTAATAAGAAAAGATCAGTATGGTAGGGGCTAATAAAAAACGGAAGGCTATTAGTAAGTAAGGTGTCTTCATTTTAATGTTCTTATGAGAACAAAAATACAATATTTTTCTAATATGCAAAAAAATATATGTCTTTTGGTAAATTAGCAGATTATGTATTATATCACACTTGAGTACTAAAATTATTATGATTAGGATAGTTTGGAAACTACTTATAGAGGTTAGAGATAAAAATGCGAGTGTATGTTTGACTGTTGGTAGTTAGTTGTAAGAGAAGAAAAGCGTGTTAGAAAACACTAAGAAGCCCAAAAATGATTACAAAATTAGTATTAAAAATCAACCACTTACCAAAACACATAAAACTTTTTTCAAAAAAAATGTATAAAAATTTTGTAGGAAAATAAAAAGGTTATACCTTTGCACCCGCAAAAGAGGAAGGTAAAGCCTCTGGAGTGGGAAAAACAACACGTACCTTGACATAATGTTGTACAGCACAAAGAAAGATTTAAAGGATTGAGTGAAACCTGAAGTCAATAACTTGAAGATCGGTTAGAAGATATAAAAGAATTTAACGATGAAGAGTTTGATCCTGGCTCAGGATGAACGCTAGCGGCAGGCCTAACACATGCAAGTCGAGGGGGAAGTTACTTTCGGGTAACTGAGACCGGCGTACGGGTGCGTAACGCGTATACAATCTGCCTTTCACTGGGGGATAGCCCGAAGAAATTTGGATTAATACCCCATAGTATAGTAGTGTGGCATCACACAACTATTAAAGCTTAGGTGGTGAAAGATGAGTATGCGTTCTATTAGCTAGTTGGAGAGGTAACGGCTCCCCAAGGCGATGATAGATAGGGGTTCTGAGAGGGATGTCCCCCACACTGGTACTGAGATACGGACCAGACTCCTACGGGAGGCAGCAGTGAGGAATATTGGACAATGGTCGGAAGACTGATCCAGCCATGCCGCGTGCAGGATGACGGCCTTATGGGTTGTAAACTGCTTTTGTAAGGGAAGAATAAGGACTACGTGTAGTTTGATGACGGTACCTTATGAATAAGCATCGGCTAACTCCGTGCCAGCAGCCGCGGTAATACGGAGGATGCGAGCGTTATCCGGAATCATTGGGTTTAAAGGGTCTGTAGGCGGGCTGGTAAGTCAGAGGTGAAAGCGCTCAGCTCAACTGAGCAACTGCCTTTGAAACTGTTGGTCTTGAATGGTTGTGAAGTAGTTGGAATGTGTAGTGTAGCGGTGAAATGCTTAGATATTACACAGAACACCGATAGCGAAGGCATATTACTAACAATTAATTGACGCTGATGGACGAAAGCGTGGGGAGCGAACAGGATTAGATACCCTGGTAGTCCACGCTGTAAACGATGGATACTAGCTGTTTGGAGTAATCTGAGTGGCTAAGCGAAAGTGATAAGTATCCCACCTGGGGAGTACGTTCGCAAGAATGAAACTCAAAGGAATTGACGGGGGCCCGCACAAGCGGTGGAGCATGTGGTTTAATTCGATGATACGCGAGGAACCTTACCAAGGTTTAAATGGAGACTGACAGGCGTAGAGATATGCCCTTCTTCGGACAGTTTTCAAGGTGCTGCATGGTTGTCGTCAGCTCGTGCCGTGAGGTGTCAGGTTAAGTCCTATAACGAGCGCAACCCCTGCCATTAGTTGCTAACGAGTCGAGTCGAGCCCTCTAGTGGGACTGCCGGTGCAAACCGTGAGGAAGGTGGGGATGACGTCAAATCATCACGGCCCTTACATCTTGGGCTACACACGTGCTACAATGGCCGTTACAGAGAGCAGCCACTGCGTGAGCAGGCGCGAATCTATAAAGACGGTCACAGTTCGGATCGGAGTCTGCAACTCGACTCCGTGAAGCTGGAATCGCTAGTAATCGGATATCAGCCATGATCCGGTGAATACGTTCCCGGGCCTTGTACACACCGCCCGTCAAGCCATGGAAGCTGGGGGTACCTGAAGACGGTCACCGCGAGGAACTGTTTAGGGTAAAACTAGTGACTGGGGCTAAGTCGTAACAAGGTAGCCGTACCGGAAGGTGCGGCTGGAACACCTCCTTTCTAGAGACGACCGATTTAATTATTAATAGTTAATTATTAACGATTAATGGACTAATGGTATATTTGATTCTTTAAATCTTGCTGGACAACAAAAAATAAGGTACAGAGTAATTGATAGAGAGGAAGAAATCTCTTATCTCTTACCTCTTACCTAAAAGAACAAAGTCTCATAGCTCAGCTGGTTAGAGCGCTACACTGATAATGTAGAGGTCGGCAGTTCGAGTCTGCCTGGGACTACAAGCTAAAGAAGGAAATTCTAGGAGCTGAAGAGAGGCGAATATCGTGAAACGTAATTCGTAATTCGTAACTCGTCATTAAGCACGGGGAATTAGCTCAGCTGGCTAGAGCACCTGCCTTGCACGCAGGGGGTCAAGGGTTCGAATCCCTTATTCTCCACAACAGTTCCCCCACAAACACCCCTCCTTGGGAGGGGAAGGGGGAGGAAGCAGTACATTGACATATTGGGATAAAGAGCATAAGAGATCAATAAGGATTTATTGATAATCTAACGAAAAAAAATAAAAAGAATCAAAGAGAACGAGAGGTACCTAGATAATTGTCAATTATCAATTGTTAATTGTCAATTGACTAGGACTACAAGCGCGAAAAGTTATGTAAGGGCGTATGGGGGATGCCTAGGCTCTCAGAGGCGAAGAAGGACGTGATAAGCTGCGAAAAGTTGCGTGTATTGGCACATACGATATGATACGCAAATATCCGAATGGGGCAACCCAGTACATTGAAGATGTACTACATCGTAAAGATGGGCAAACCCGCTGAACTGAAACATCTAAGTAGGCGGAGGAGAAGAAAACAAAAGTGATTCCCAAAGTAGTGGCGAGCGAAATGGGATTAGCCCAAACCCACTTTGTTACGGCAGAGTGGGGGTAGTAGGACCCAGATATAGGTTGTAAAGCTGGATTAGAAGTGTTTGGAAAGACACACCATAGAGAGTGATAGTCTCGTATAGGCACAGTTT